>JBAXAT010000078.1:0-6956 GCA_037142335.1 Verrucomicrobiota bacterium
ACGGCTCATGTTTCCGATTTGCGACGAGCAAGGCCGGGTGGTCGGGTTCAGCGGCAGGATTTTGACGGATGCGAAAGACCAGCCGAAGTATGTGAACTCCCCCGAGACGCCGATCTTTCAGAAGGGCCGGGTCCTGTTCGCGCTGGACAAGGCGAAGCGGTCAATCATCGAGGATAAGTTTGCCGTCCTGTGCGAAGGCCAGATTGATACGATTGCGTGTCACGAGGCCGGCATCACGAATGTGGTCGCGCCGCAAGGCACGGCGTTGACGGAGCAGCATGCGCGGATTCTGAAGCGGTACGCTGAGGAAGTGGTGTTGATGTACGATGCGGATGAGGCCGGTCAGAATGCCATTGTCCGCAGTGCGGAACCGTTGTGGGAAGCCGGCATGGCGATGCGCGTGGCGGTAATCCCGGCGGGTCATGATCCGGACAGCTTTATCAAAGCCGAAGGCGGCGAGAAATTGCGGGCATTGATTGCCGGCGGCGAAAGTTTCTTTGCGTATCTGTTGAAGCGGTTGTCACGGCAGCACGATCCGCACACGGAGCGCGGTAAGTTGCAGATTGTCCGGCAAATGGCGGAGTGGCTGGCGCGAATTCCCAGCCCGGTCCTATTGGCGACCTACGCGCAACAGACCGCCCACCGGCTAGATGTGCCGGAGGATGCGATTCGACAGGAGTTGCGGAAATTGCAACGGAGCCGGCAAGGGGCGGCGCCGGGCGCGCACCGGCAAGTGGAAGATGAAGTTGTTGAGATGATGCCAAATCTGCCGGCGGAGCTGTTGTTACTGCAATTGATACTGACGGATGTGCGACTAGTGGATTTGGCGCTTGAACGCTTGGAGGTTGCCTGGCTGACAACCAGTATTGCCGGCACGGCAATCAAGCGGATTCTCAAGCTGCACGCGGACGGTAAGTGGGACGGACCGCATACGTTAATGAAATTGCCGGCCGACGAGGCGGAGGGACGGCTGGCGTCAGAGCTGCTGGCCAAGACAATGCCCGGGACGGCCTTGGAAGCGGCGGCTGGCGATTGTCTCGCGACATTGGAGCGCACGTACATAAAAGGGCAGTTGCATGCACTCCGAAAGCAGTTGGGGGGCGCGGACTTATCGGTAGTGGAACGCGGCCGATTGCAACGTGAGATGCTTGACTTAGAGCTAAAGTTGCGGCATAGTTCATAACCGTTTGAAGAATCACCGGCAACCTTTGTAGCGCAATCTATTTCTATGTCCAAAAAGACTGTTATCAAATCCAAGCGTCCCGTAGTCGCCAAGCCCATCCTGGGCACTGCGGAAAAGAATTTCAAGATCAAGGAATTGATCAAGCTCGCCAAGGAGCAAGGCTACCTGACGTACGGCGATTTAAATGAGGTCTTGCCGGAGAATATCGTCAGCGCCGAGGAGCTTGACCAGATCATGATCACGCTTCGCGGAATGGACATCGAAATTATTGATGCCTCCGAAGTGGATCGGTTCAAGCGCGAGACCGCCGCGGTAATTGAGGAGGAGAAAGAGCCGGCCAAAATCGATTCACGGCTCGATATTCTTGACGACCCCGTGCGGATGTACCTCAAGCAAATGGGGCAAGTTCCACTGTTGACGCGCGAGCAAGAAGTCGAAATTTCCAAACGCATTGAAACCGCGGAATTGCAGGTCAAATCGATCATTAGTAGCTTTGGTTTCGCCGCCAAGGAACACCTGAACCTCGCTTCTCGCTTGCTCAACGGCAAAGAACGGTTTGATCGCGTCATTATTGACAAGAAAATCGACAGTCGCGAACAGTATATGCGCGCCCTGCCGAAGCTGTGCGCCAAGGTCAAGAAGTCCGACGGCATGGCGGATATCCGGTATGCACAGACCGCCAAACCCAACCAGCGCAAGGCGGAATTAGTGCGCACGCGGCGTGAATTCAAGAAGGCCGATACCGCGCTGCAGAAAACATTCGACAAGTTTTTCTTTAAGCAAAAAGTACTCGAAGAGTTCGTCGAGCGGGCCAATGAACTGCGCGAGAATTTCGACACAGTTAAGTACGAATTGGAGCGATCGGAGCGGCTTCGCAAGTCCACCGGTGCAAACGCTGAAAGTCGTGAGCTGGAGCGCAAGCTGCGCAGTTACGAATTAATCGTGCGGCAGCCGACAGTGGATTTTTTCAAGACCCACGATGAATTAAAGACGTGGATGAAAAAAGGCGTACAGGCCAAGTCCGAAATGGTCGAGGCGAATCTGCGCCTGGTAATTTCCATTGCCAAGAAGTACACCAACCGCGGGCTCTCATTTCTCGACCTGATTCAGGAAGGCAACATGGGGTTGATGAAGGCTGTCGAGAAATTTGAATACCGGCGGGGTTACAAGTTTTCGACGTATGCCACGTGGTGGATCCGGCAAGCCATTACTCGTTCGATCGCTGACCAGGCGCGCACCATCCGCATCCCGGTGCACATGATTGAAACAATCAACAAGCTCATGCGCATCCAGAAGCAACTGGTCCAGGAATTCGGCCGGGAACCGATTCCAGAAGAAGTTGCCGAGGAAATGCAAATGCCAGTTGATCGTGTCCGCGCCGTCCTAAAAATGGCGCAGCAACCGATTTCACTGCAATCACCCATCGGTGATAGCGAAGACACCAACTTCGGCGACCTCATCGAAGACAAGAGCGCCGAAAATCCGTCCGAAATGGCATCCTATTCACTCTTGAAAGAGAAGCTCGGCGATGTTCTCGAAACCTTGACGGACCGGGAGCGCCGGGTATTGCAATTACGCTTTGGCTTGGGCGACGGCTATTGCCGGACGCTGGAGGAAGTTGGTCGGCAATTCCGCGTCACGCGGGAACGCATCCGTCAAATCGAAGCGAAAGCCTTGCGCAAGATGCGCCACCCGACTCGGCAACGCCAAATCGAAGGCTTCCTTCAAGTCCAGCAGCAGTGAGTTAATATTCCAAGCGCAGAGTCTGCGGCTAAACGGCTGGTCTTACCGGGGCTCGTAGCTCAGTGGTTAGAGCGGAGGACTCATAATCCTTTGGTCCCAGGTTCAAATCCTGGCGGGCCCACCATTCTAAACAGTTAAACCCTAGTCGATGGCGACTTATATCCCCTACTCTGTTTTCTTAGTGAAATGTCATTCCGTGGCATCTACGTGGCAGCCAGACTGGAAATCCAGGGAAATGCTGAACGGAAAACGGCGCGGAATTGCAGATGTGAATTTTTAGAGGCGTAAGACGGATTTATCGTCGCTGGGAAAGAGGCCCAACGGCTACTGCCAAGACCGTAGATTCAAAACATACGCCAACCACTTCAAGCCGTCTGCTGCTTCTTCCGCCACGCATAACCGCCCACGAGCAAACCGCCGATGCCGAGCATGGCGAATGAGGAAGGTTCGGGGACGGCGGAGGAGGTACCCAGACCTATGCCTGGGGTGAAAAACGTTAAATCGTACATACCTACACCCTCAATGTTACCCCAATATTCACCAACGTATTCCCCCCCACTGTACGGATCTAAATCCGAAGCCAAAAAGTCAAGTGGGTACGGAGTTCCTGAAAACGCCACGGTGTACTGCCCCGGTGTGAGACTCCTGCCACCAAAATCACCTTGATAAAAAAAACCGCCGTATGGTGCATTATCCTGGAAAATATTAAAAGACACTGTATCAAGTAAGTCTCCGCCAGTCCCTTGTCCCGAGAATAATTTCATGATTCCCGGTTGGCTTCCATTGGTCCAGGCACCAGAGTTGGACCGCACTGCGAATGTCGTCAGCAACTGGGACACGGCACCGGGCACAGTGAAGGACTGCCACCCGTACGTATCGTCTAAGCCGGTAATATACAAGGGCTGTAAAATCGTCAGAACGGGGTCAGCATTCAGTCTTGGTACAAGAGCCAGCATCAGCGTGGCAACCAGTGCTAGAAACAATCGTGATAGTTTTGTTGTATTCATATTTTCCTCGTCGTGAAGGCGGAATCCAACTCATCAAGAAGCTGAGATTCGTTCCTACATTGCAACTATCCGCCTCATTAATGGATTAGCAACTTATATTTTAGCGTCAGCATTATCTGTGACGCTGACCAATCACTCGGAGCTTGCTGGTTGCAGGCTGGATTCCAACGGTAACGATTGCAGCATGTTTTGGAAACTGCGACTGAGGCTTGTTCCTGTCTCATTTTCAGCTTGCAGCCAGTTATCGAGTTCCTGCCCAGCCTGGCGACCCTGCCGAACATAGACTTCGTAGGCTTTGGTTTTAAGGAGCTTTGCTTGCAAAAGCTTATTGTTAATTTTAACACTCAACCCGGTCTTGAGTTGAATCAATGACCCGGCTCCTAATAGGACGGCTGTCTGAATTAGCGACACCAACGAGCGTCGGCTTAGCTTGTGCCGCTGGGTTTCCAATTTAGTGATTTGCTGGATGGGTAGTCGCAATAGCTCGTATTCGGCTTGGATCCAATTATCGAGGTCATGCTGAGGTTGCTGTCCGTGCTCCAGATAGATTTGGTAGGCCCGGTTGCGAATCTGGTCTTCGGTGAGAGCATTATCAATCATCGTTCCCTCTCCCAGTAGCGAGTATATATTTCGATAGGCTGCCCAAATCGCTACCAGGCTGAGTCAGTGAAGCAGCTCGCTGAGACAAGATGAACATACGCCTCATTCAGGATTAACCTAATTTTATCGCAAAGTATCTTTCTGTCTAATTCCCACCCAAATTCCCCGCCGTCCAAATCACGCTTAGTTCCCCAACCAAAATATCGGTTGCTATTCTGGTAAATGAGCCTGCGTTGCGTTGGAGAGCCGAACCACCTCTCAGCAGCAACGCCCACTAGGGCGACGTTGACCGTGGAAGCGGTGTAATCCGGTCACACCTTCCGACCGAACTTTTTTTCCAACTCAGCGTAGCTGATTTGGATTAGCGTGGGGCGACCGTGTGGGCAGGTGTACGGCAGGTCGCATTGGTGGAGTTGCCGGAGCAATGCCCGCAATTCCTCGACTTGCAACGGGTCGCGCGCCTTCACCGCGTGCCGGCACACTGTCGTCGCAATCTTATCCTCGCCCAACCGGCGTGCGTGGACTTGCTCGCCGGTCTGGCGGAGTTCGTCCACGATGTCGCGGAATGTCTGCGCGAGGTTGTCCAACTTGAAATAGGGCGGCACCGCATCAATCAGAAACGTCCGCTCGCCAAATTCGCTAACGCCGAGGCCGAGCTTGTGCAACGTCTTCAAGTTGCCCTTCAGGAAACCGGCATCGCGCGTTTCCAGCTCCAGCGTGACCGGCAACAACAGCTTTTGCGCCGGTGCGTTTTCCACCGTCAATTCCTTGAGCATCCGCTCGAACAACACCCGTTCGTGCGCTGCGTGTTGATCCATCAGCACGAGACCTTCTGGTGATTCGATCAAAACATAAAGTTTCCCGATCACGCCGAGGACGCGCCACCGGCCGTCTTCGGTTTCAACAACCTCCGTTGTCGTAGGAGCGCCCTTCGGGGCGCGACCGGCATCAAATCCCAATTCCACCGGTTCCATCGCGCCAGGAATGGCGCTCCTACCGGAGACTTCGGGCTCCGATTGCGGCCAGCCGACATTCGTTACCGGCTGAAATGTCGGCCCGACCGGCGCGAGCGCTTGCCGGACGGCATCAATCACCGCTTGCCGGACGGCATACTCATCGCGGAACCGGACTTCGCGCTTGGCCGGGTGAATATTAACGTCCACCGCGGCCGGATCAATCTCAAGGAATAGAAATGTGATCGGGAACCGGCCTTTCATCAGGCCGGTATGGTAGCCCTCCATCAATGCGTAGTTGATGCCTTTGCTTTCGACGGGGCGGCCATTAACGAAAATATGTTGTTGGGTGCGGTCGGCGCGACTGATGCCGGGCTTACCGACAAACCCTTGAATCCCCTGCCCCTCCAACGGCAGTAATTGTGCGACGAGTTGGTGACCGTAAAGTTCACGGAGCCGCCCGGCCAACTCGGTGGCCGGTGCAAGATCAAAGCGCGTCCGTTCATCCACAACCAGTCGAAACGCCACCGCCGGATGCGCCAGCGCGCAGAGCGTGACGATGTGTTCGATGTGCGCCGTCTCAGTTTGTTCTGACCGGAGAAACTTGCGGCGTGCCGGCAAGTTAAAGAAAAGGTTGCGCACCTCAACGGTCGTCCCTTCAGCGGTGCCGACATCTTGGACGGAAATGATTTTGCCGCCGGCAATTTCGATTTGCGTGCCGGCAAGCGCGCCGCGTTCCCGGCTGGTGAGCGTAAACCGCGACACAGCGGCAATGCTCGGCACGGCTTCGCCGCGAAACCCAAGTGACCGGATGCTTTGCAAATCTTCTGCCGTGGTTATTTTACTGGTGGCATGCCGTTCGAGCGCCAGCAACGCATCATCCCGGCTCATACCGAATCCGTCATCAGAGACAACGATCGCCGACCGTCCGCCAGCTTTAATGGTGACGACAATGTGGCGAGCGTCGGCGTCGAGCGCGTTTTCCAGAAGTTCCTTTACAACTGAAGCGGGACGTTCAACCACTTCGCCAGCAGCGATTTGGTTTGCGACATGTTCAGAAAGTAGATGGATTCGGTTCACGGGATGGCCGTACGATAGCTTGACCCTCTCCGCTTGCAATGCTAAAGTCACGTTTGCTTTTTGGGTGGTGCCACGCTCAGAGCGTGGTGAAGCCGCGCTCCAGACTTGCCCTGCTCCGAGCGGGGTTGTGGATCAATTGCCGCCCTGATCTGAAAACTGAAATGAGCATTACTGTCTACATCCTTCAGTCGGCTACATTAGCGAGGCACTATGTTGGTATCTCCAACAATCTCAACCGCCGACTTACCCAGCATTGCAACGGTGAAACACGTACCACGGCAGGAGCACAGGATTGGCAGGTAGCTTGGTCCACAATTGTCCCAGACTACACCGTGGCACGTGAATTTGAGAAAAAGATCAAATCGCGCGGGGCATGGCGTTTTCTTCAAG
>JBAXAT010000079.1:0-6937 GCA_037142335.1 Verrucomicrobiota bacterium
TACCGGTAACGAAAACTCAAACGCTACCTCTGTGGCCGAACCCGGCGCGACATCCACCGCCCGTTGGGCGACGCGCTGAGTACCGACCCGCACTTCGAGCAGATCATGTAATTCTGCCGCTGAGAAATTCTCAACTGTTGCCGAACCGCGCACGACTGCGCCGGCGATGACGAATGGCGATTGGAATTTTACGCGCGTAACTGCCGCGTTGACTGCCTCCAAATCATCCGTCCGCACAACAGTCAGTTGTGCGCCGGTCTGTTGCCAGGTATCGTCAAACACCGTTCCCGGCGCAAACCGCCAGCCGCCTTCCTGATTGTCGGTCAGAAGATAGACGTGCCGAATGCGTTTCTGGGAACGCGTCACAATCTTGCGCGCCTCCCGCAGTGCCGGCCCGAAATCGGTACGCAACTGTGTCGGCTGGATGCCCTGCACGGCCTGCCGGGCAGACGCGTAATTAACAGTTGGCTCGCCAATCAGCAGTTGGGCCCGGTCATTGACACCGATGATCGCTACCTCGTCACCGGCGCGGACGTCGTCGAGGATTGCCAATGCTTGTTGCCGGGCGGCATCAAGTCGTGTTTTATCGCCGGTCCGGTAATTCATACTCATTGAGTTATCGATGAGCAGCACGATAGTTCGCGGGACGCTGCCACCCCACCAACTCGCCGCTTTCGGGGAAACGACCGGCCGCGCTGCCGCCAGCGCAATCAGCGCGAACACAAGGCAACGCAAGAGCAAGAGTAGTAAGTTTTCAACGCGTGACCGGCGCGCGGTCTTCGATTGCACCAATTTCAGAAACCGCAGTGTGCTGAACGGGATTGTCACGACACGCTTGCGTTGCAACAGATGAATGACAACCGGCAACGCCAACGCCGCCAGTCCGCATAACATCCATGGCGAGAGAAATTGCATCAGAGTGACATCCGCCGTCGTTCCGCCAGATATTGGTGAACGAAATCTTCAAAACTCTGCTCGGTAGTCACCAGCCGGTAATCCACGTTGAGCACGGCGCACTTTTCCCGGCACTGATCAACCAGTTTTTGGAGTTCCTGCTTGTATGCCAGCCGGGCGGCGCTCGGATCAATCTCCAGTTTCTCGCCGGTCTCCAAATCCAAAAACTCAGCCATTTGGCCAATCTCAAGGTCTAGCTCCACCGGATCGAGAATCTGAAGCAGAATCACGTCATGCATCTTCTTGCGGAAATGTGCTAAGGCGCCAAATACGGCGTCAGGGTCATCGAACAAATCAGACAACAAGACAATCATCCCGCGCCGGGAAATCATCTCCGCCAGTGCGTGCAACGCCTTGCCGGTTTCGGTCCGGTTGGTGGGTTCGTGACCGGCCATCCGTTCGAGAAAAACGCGCAGGTGGCGCTTGCCGGTCCGTGCCGGGACATGTTGCCGGATTTCGTTGTCGTAAATCGTGACACCAAGTGAGTCGCGCTCTTTGCTGACGAGATAGCCAAGCGCAGCGGCGACGTTGCAGGCGTACCGGTACTTGGTCGGTTGCCCCGGCGATGCATAGGCCATTGAGCCAGAGCCGTCGATGATGACCTGAACGCGCAGGTTGGTTTCTTCCTCGAACTGTTTGATGTAATACCGGTCAGTCTTGCCGAAAACTTTCCAGTCGAGATTGCGGAGGTTGTCGCCCTTGACGTATTGCCGGTAATCGGTGAACTCGACGCTCGCGCCTTTGAGCGGGCTGGCGTGGCCGCCAGACTGAAAACCTTCGACGACATATCGGGAGCGCAGCGAGAAACTGTCGAGCTTGCGCATTGCTTCGGGCGTGAGGAAATCACTAATGCCGATTGCCATATTAAAAAGCGACAGTGAAGAGTTGTTCTGGTCCGCCGAGCAGCGCCCAACCGTCGCCGATAAACATCAACACATAACCGTCGACCATCCCGCCCGGTTGCAGCAGCGCATTGGCAGTCGCCGACTGAAATTGTAGTGCGCGCGCACCACCAACGTCCAGCGGTGTGATTTTCCAAGCGACCGCCGGTGGACGCCGGTTCTTGATTGCGTCAGACAGTAAACTCAACTGCGGATTGCGCGTTGTCCCAATCTGGTAGCGCTGGTTGGTCTGCCGCTTGAAGCCAACCGGCTCGTGGAGCTTATAGACCCACGGTTGCCCCCACGGATCGACACGAAGCACTTCCGGTAAGTCAACGAGTTTGTCGGGAAAACTAACGTGGTGCCGGTAGTAATTCCGCAATATAACCGCTAAATCTTCTATCCAAACACGCGCCAACCACGGACGTGCAGCTTCGCGGATACCTTGTGCCACCGGGTCATTACCGGTCAGGCGCGAGAATTTTTCGATGTCAGCACGCCACACTGAAGCCGGCGCGCCTGACAGAATTGTGCAGAAGATTTTTTGAAATTGCAGTGCCGGCTGGAGTTCTGCCGGTATGGTTTTGGCAGTGGCGAGTTGATTAGAAAGTGTGGCGTGGACTGGTTGAAGCGGCCAGAGCTCCGGTAAGGTCGCCGCACCTGCCGGCACGGCTAGGACCAGCCAGAGACAAAGCCGGCTAGTGCGCCAGGACATAGAACAAAACATTAACGCCCAGCGCCGTCGCATCCCGCGGTTCATAGCCCAGTGCATACGGTGCAATCGCGCGTTCCCAACCCGCGCTCAAGTCGTAGGGACTGTAAATCACGTTGAGTGTCCCGTTCAACTCGATTCCGTAGATTTCGGGTGCGAGGGTCGTCTGGTTGCCGCGCTGCACGGCGAGTGCATTGCGCGCTTTCATCGCGTGGGCGTCCTGCGGTTCGCTAAACAACGCGTGGTTTTTGGGAATCGCCCGCAACTCGCGGCCCGGTAACACTTGTGCCATTTCCTGACGGAACGACAGGTCGAAAGATTTTCGGCCTTCGGACGCTTCAGCAAAGAGGACGCCGCCGTTCATCAGAAACCGGCGCAGATTTGCGCGCTCGTTGGCGGTCAGCACAAAGTCGGTCGTGCCGGTCAGATACAGAAACGGCATCTCAAAAATCGTGGTATCGGACAGCTTCACGTCACGCAGTTCGAACGAGACCGGCGTGCCGGTCACGGTATGGAACTGGTTTAGCAACATCGGGAACGCCGCGGCCCGCGCCTGCCACGGGCCATCGTGAATGACCTGGCAAATGCGGAACTTGCCGGCGGTCTTTTGGTCACTGTTCACCAATTCAACACTTTTGCCGACGCTGTGGCCGGCATCGCGCATGGCGGTAACGTAGGCAATGATATTGCCACCAAGTTTGCGGGCATCGGTGTCAACGTAGCCCCAACTGTCGTGTGGGTTAGCTTCCCAACCAAGAGAAAAGTCCCAGCGCGAAATAAAAATTGCGGTGCGGTTATCCACATCCACGCCTTCCACATACGGATAAGCATCAATGACCATGCCGTCTTTAATCATGCGCGGCCGGTAGGCAACCTTGTCGATGTCGTAGAACGAGTGGAAAACCGGATGATCCATTCGGAGCCGGTAGGCCGGTCGCTCCGGCATAAGATCCCGCGCCGCTTGCAATGCAGACTGATACGAGGCCGGATTTCCGACAAGCGAGTTGAAGATAATCGTCCCACCATTGAGAAGGTATTGCCTAAGAATCCGCACTTCAGCCGTCGTCAATGTGAATGGTTTATAACCGGACCGGTAGAGAACCGGGTTTTTAGCCGGATCAACTGCAATACCGGTAAACGGCTTAATTTCAGAACTGAAATGGACATTCATTTCAGCGCTAATCCATTGGAGCAAGCCTTTGATGTCGTCTGGTGTGCGCGTCCAATCTTCGGCGTCACCAGAGCGTACCTTAGTCAGAAGGACTGGCGGAATCGGTGGATTCTTTTTCTCCTGCCGTTTGAGCGGCACTGCTGGCACCGGCAACGGCGCCACCGCTTCAGACGATGAGATTTGCGCCGGCGGCGGCTTGGGGCGTTCCAACGGTGGCGGTTCAGGCGGCGGAACAGCTACGGCTGACAACGCACAGAGCGCAAAAGCGACTAGCCCAGACCGGATGAGACGACTCATGGCAAAAGAATCACACGCACCCCGGTCACTGTCAACGGCTTTCCAAAAGCTTCACAACGACGAGCTTGCCGGCTTTGAGAATTTGACCAGTCTGAATGGTGACGCGCGCTTTGTCGTCGGTAATCTTCGCACCGTCAATCGTGACGCCGCCTTGCTGGATCAGCCGGCGAATATCACCCCGGCTCTTGAACTTACCGGTCTTTTCGACGAGTTCGACAATCCACATGTCCGCCGGTACGCTCAACTCACCGGCATCGCTGTAATCTTTTTTCGAGAACCGTTTCTCGAAATCGGCCAGCGCCTGTTGACCGGCTTCTTCGCCGTGGTATTGCACAACGATCCGCCGGGACAATGCTTTCTTGGCTTCCATCGGGTGACCGTTTGGCTGGTCGTTAAACAATAACTTATACCATCGGCTCATCAACTCGTCGCTGATGCTCATCACTTTGCCAAACATATCACCGGGCGCGTCGTTCAGGCCGATGTAATTACCTTTGCTCTTGGACATTTTATCGACACCATCGAGACCTTCCAAAATCGGTAAGACCATCACAACTTGCGATTCTTGCTTGGCATCTTTCTGAAGCTCACGCCCGACCATGTTGTTGAATAGTTGATCGGTGCCGCCGAGTTCCACGTCCGCCTGGATTACAACAGAATCGTAACCTTGCATAAGCGGATACATAAATTCACTCAGGCTAATATCAATGTCCTGTTGAAAACGTTCTTTGAAATCATGCCGCCGGAGCATTTGCGCCGCAGTCATCTGGGCGCTAAGTCGCAGAATCTCAGCCAAACTGAGTTTACCAAGCCACTCGCTGTTGCGGCGGATTTCTAACTTACCGGGCGCGGTATCGAGAATTTTACCAGCCTGCTCAAAATAAGTTTTTGCGTTTTTGTCAATCTGGTCGGTGCCGAGCATTGGGCGCGTTTTGTTCTGGCCGGTCGGGTCGCCGACCAACGCGGTGTAATCGCCGATGATTAAAACCGCAACATGCCCGAGGTCCTGAAATTGCCGGAGTTTCCGCAACACGACGCTGTGGCCGAGGTGCAAATCCGGCGCCGTCGGGTCGCAGCCAAGTTTGACACGCAATGGCCGGCCCTTCTCCAATTTCTTAAGCAGTTCCTCCCGGGTCACAAGCGACTCGATGCCTTGTTCCAGCAATTTGATTTGGTCTTGAGGTGATTTCATCCGGTCGCAGTTTGTAACAAGAATTAACGGCAACTGCCTACTGTTTTTTGCCGGTCACACAATCAACATGCAATCGCCGTAGCTAAAAAACCGGTACCGTTCCCGAATCGCTTCCGCATACGCCCGCAAAACCAATTCCCGACCAGCGAGGGCACTCACCAACATCAGGAGCGTAGATTTTGGAAGGTGGAAATTCGTCAACAGCGCCCCCACGACTTTGAACCGGTAGGGTGGACGAATAAAAATATCGGTCATCCCTGCGCCGGCGCGCAGTTCCCCGAGTGTCTCAAGTGTTCGTGCGACGGTCGTTCCGACCGCCACAATCCGTTTCGCCGCGCGCATTTCACTGGCGGCGACCTCTGAAACTGAAAACCGCTCGGCGTGCATCTTGTGCTCTTCGACGTTATCAACCTTAACCGGCCGGAACGTGCCGAGGCCGACATGCAACGTGATGAACGTATGCGGCAGTTCGGCTAGCATGGCCGGCGTGAAATGCAAACCGGCCGTTGGCGCAGCGATGGCACCGGGCACTTGTGCAAAGACCGTTTGGTATCGCTCACGATCCGCCGGGTCAGATTTGGCGCGGTCGATATACGGCGGCAAGGGCGGCGCACCGTGGTGGGCGAGGTATGATTCCACGTTACCGGTAAAGCGCAGCACGCGTCCGCCAAAATCGGTTTCGCCTTCGATTGCCGCATGCAGCCAAGGAACAAATTCCAATCGCACACCGACCTTCGCCCGGTCCCCCGGCTTCACCAATGCCGTCCACCGGTTGTCGCCTAGATTTTCCACCAGCAATAATTCCAAATTCGGCCGGCTTGACCAAATTCGTGCCGGGATGACTTTGGTGTCGTTCAATACGAGTCGGTCGCCCGGCTGTAGATAGTGGGCAAGGTTGCGGAAGTGGTCATGATGGAATGTGCCAGTCGCGCGCTCAATGACCAGCATTCTGGCCGCCGCCCGGTCGGCCAGCGGCTGTTGCGCAATCAGCTCTTTCGGTAAGTCGTAGTCAAACTCTACAGTCTTCATTCGCCCGATGATGTATGCCGGGCACTAGCTGCGAACAAGCGAAAACGCCAGTTTGTCGTCCGCCTGCTTATCCACGTCGGCTTTGAGCCGGTCACCTTCCTTGAACTTGCCGGCAAGAATCTCTAACGAAAGCACGTCCAGCAACTTTCGCTGAATCACACGCTTGAGCGGACGCGCGCCGAAGACCGGGTCGTAACCTTCCCTGGCCAGCATTAGTTTCGCGGCATCGGTTACGGTCAGCGTGATTCGCTGTTCGGCCAGCCGTTTCACCACGCGCACCAGTTGAATGTCCACGATCTGCTTGATTTCCTCGATGCCGAGTTTGTGGAAGATGACGACCTCGTCCACGCGGTTCAGAAATTCGGGACGGAACTGCGCGCGCAAATCCTCCAGCACCAACTTTTCCACGTCATTGCCGTCAGTGTAATGCCGGCTGCCGATGTTGCTGGTCATGATGATGACCGTGTTTTTGAAATCCACCACGCGCCCTTGTCCGTCCGTGAGCCGGCCATCATCGAGGATTTGCAGCAGCACATTGAACACGTCGTGATGCGCTTTTTCAATTTCGTCGAATAGCAACACGGCATACGGATGCCGGCGGACGGCCTCAGTGAGTTGGCCGCCTTCCTCGTAGCCGACGTAGCCGGGCGGCGCGCCGATGAGCCGCGCGACGGTGTGCTTCTCCATGTATTCGCTCATGT
>JBAXAT010000080.1:0-6929 GCA_037142335.1 Verrucomicrobiota bacterium
CCTGGTAATGCGGTGAACGCCAGAAATACGGCTGACCTTTTTGACTTTAAGCTTCTTAGATCGTGGTTTCATGTTTAGGTAGAAGGTTAGACCACTGCTTCTACCATATGTTCAAAGAAAATCAATGAATTTAGCCAAATTGAGCAAAAGCTGCGTGTTGGCAAGCTTAAATTGGTTGAACAGCGTTGGTCAGAGTTTGGAGTGCCGGAGCTAAATTCTCCACTTCGACAAGCTTGTCAGGTGTCAGAGTTCTGATACAATGCCGTCACGATGGCGTCTGACAACAATATTCTATTGCACACGGAAGGACTCGTCAAAATCTATGGCGGGCGACGGGTGGTCAATGGTGTGGACATCAATGTCAAACGCGGTGAAGTTGTCGGACTGCTCGGCCCGAACGGCGCCGGCAAAACAACAACGTTTTACATGACAGTTGGTTTGGTGAAGCCCAACGGCGGAAAAGTATTTTTGGAAGGTGCAGATGTGACGCACGTGCCGATGCATCAGCGAGCGCGACGCGGGATTGGCTATCTGGCGCAGGAGCCGAGCGTCTTTCGGAAGTTAACGGTTGAAGAAAATATTCTGGCGATTTTAGAGACGTTGCCGTTGACAACTGATGAGCGAAAGTTTCGGCTGGATTATTTGCTCGATGAATTGGATATTACTGCACTTCGTAAAAACAAGGCGTATACGCTCAGTGGCGGTGAACGACGGCGGCTTGAAATCACACGAGCCTTGGTGACTGCTCCGAAACTAATGTTGTTAGATGAGCCGTTTAGCGGAGTGGACCCGATTGCAGTATATGATGTGCAGCAAATTATTGCCGAGTTGAAGCGCAAAGGTCTCGGCATTCTTGTGACCGACCATAACGTGCGTGAGACGTTGGCCATCGTGGATCGCGCTTACCTGATTTGTCAGGGCAAAGTGGAAGTCGAAGGCACGAGTGAGTTTTTAATTAATGATCCGCGCAGCCGTGAATTATATCTCGGATCGCGCTTTAGCATGTAAAGGACAAACAACTAAATGAATATCACAATCACTGGCCGGCATCTGACAATCACCCCGGCAATCGAAGACTACGCGCGGAAGCGTGTGAGCGGGATCCATATTGATTTCCCACGGATTCTTGACGCGCATTTCATTTTTGAAGTGGACAAGTTTCGACAACGCGCAGAATTGGTGCTGCATTGCGGCAATCACATCCACATCGAAGCCAGCGACGTGCACCAAGACTTGTATGCCGCCATTGACGGTGTTGTAGACAAAGTTGAGCGCCAGATTCGTAAATACAAAACACGCATCCAAACACATCGTCCGCGTCACGCAAAACTCCAGCATTTCGATGAGCAAGTCTTGAGCCACAATCTGCAAGAAGATCAAGGTCAGACGCATCACATCCGCACTGAACAATATCCGTGTAAACCAATGTTTGTCGACGAGGCGGTGTTGCAATTGGAAGTTTCCGACAAGCGCGAGATGCTAGTCTTCCTCAATGCTGAAACTGATAAAATCAACGTCATCTACCGACGGCGCAACGGTGATTTCGGCCTGATACAACCAACCCTAGCATGATATGAACCGCGGCAACGTCGCCACAATTACCGTCGAGCGGTTCTACCTGAACCACGCGGAAAAGCTTCAATTGAAGCTGATTACCGGCGGGAGCGGATTGTCACGCAAGATTCTGGAAGGCTCAGTCAACCGGCCCGGCCTCGCCCTCGCAGAGTTTTACCAGTATTTTGCGAACAAACGCGTTCAAGTCATTGGCGGCGCCGAATGGAAGTACCTTAAATCACTAGACCAAGCTGCCATTCGTCAACGAATTGACGGCTTGCTGCAACAGAAGATCCCTTGCCTCGTTTTCGCCCGTAATATCAATCCGCCAGCTAGTCTGCTCGAACTTTGCGAGCGTGCACAAGTGCCGGTTTTTCGGACCAAACTGCTGACAATGCGGTTTATCAATGCCGCCACCATTGCGCTCGAAATGGAGTTCGCGCCGCAAGTCAGCGAACACGGCTCAATGGTGGACATCCTAGGTATTGGCGTCCTAGTCCGCGGCGAAAGCGGCATCGGCAAAAGTGAAAGCGTGCTCGCCTTACTCGAACGCGGCTACAGCCTGGTCAGCGACGACATTACTCGTTTTCGCCTCTTTGAAGGACAAGATCTCATCGGCACCTCCGCCGAAACGACCCGTTATCACATGGAAGTCCGCGGCATCGGCATCATCAATGTACCTGCTATTTTTGGTATCGCTAGCGTCCGCTCCGAAAAACGACTTAACCTCGTCGTAACCTTAATGGATTGGAGTCAAATCGAGGAAGTGGACCGCACCGGCATTGTCCAGCAAGCCTACACCATTCTCGGCATCGAAGCGCCGCACGTCATCATCCCTGTGCGCCCCGGTCGCGACCTCGCCCGGCTTATCGAAGTCGCTGCGCTCGACCAAAAACTCAAAAGCCTTGGCCATAACGCCGCCCAGGAATTCAACCAGCGCCTTATTGAACGCATGCGCCCCACTGGTAATTAACCCATGGCCAAATTCACCAAACAACTTACTGTCATCAATCGTCTCGGTATCCACGCCCGGCCCGCTGCCTTGTTTGTTAAAGTTGCCAGCAAGTTCACCAGCCAGATTAGCGTCGAAAAAGATGGTGAAACCATCAACGGCAAGAGCATTATGGGGCTGATGATGCTGGCTGCCGCCCAAAGTTCAAAGCTCACGGTGACTACCGAGGGCGCTGACGCCGAAGCGGCACTCAAGGCACTGGAAGAACTTTTTCACCAAAAGTTTAACGAAGATTGACTGGGCACATGACCACAAAACTGGCAACCGAAAAAGTCTTCCAAGGTATCGGTGTCTCGCCTGGCGTTGCCAACGGCAAAATTTACGTTTACAAAATCGCCGACGAAGCCGTACCCGAGTACGAGATTAACCCGGATCAGGTCGCACAGGAAATTAATCGCTTCGAAGCTGCGCTTGTTACCACGCGTCAGCAATTGCACGAACTTCAGGAGCGCATCGCGGCCGGCGTCGGCTCTGCGGCCCCGTCCAGCATCCTAGACGTCCATCTCTCAATTACCGAAGACCCATCCTTGCTCGAACCGGTGATGACCCGTCTCAATCAGGAAAAGAAAAACGTCGAGCACATCTTCAATGGCGTCGCCCAGAAATACATTAAAACGCTGGCTGAAATGCCGGATGAATACCTCCGCGAACGCGCCATGGATGTTCGCGACGTAACCGACCGGGTTCTCCGCTGCCTCCTCGGCCGGCAAGTCCGCAGCCTCAGCAACCTTCCCCCAGGCACCATTGTTGTTGCCCATGACCTTTCGCCATCGGATACTTCCTCGCTCGACCGAAAAAATGTGGTCGGCTTCGCAACTGACGTCGGCAGCCACACTTCGCATACCGCCATTGTCGCACGTTCAATGAACATCCCAGCGGTGGTCGGTTTGCGCGACGCCAGCCAGCATGTGCACGATGGCCAGGTAGTCATCCTTGATGGCTTCAGTGGTTCACTTGTCGTTGAGCCAAACCAACAGACACAATTTGTCTATGGCCAGTTGGCCGTCAAACGCCACACTGTGGACGAACGTCTAGCCGAGCTGCGCCAGTTGCCAGCACAAACACTGGACGGTCACCGGATCGTACTTGCCGGCAATATCGAGCTACCGGAAGACATGCCGTCCCTTCTCGCTGCTGGTGCGGAAGGTGTCGGCTTATTCCGCACGGAGTTCTTATATTTGAACCGGCGGGATTTTCCCAGTGAGGACGAACAGTACGCAAAATACGCCGAGGTCGCTCGCGCTGCCAAAACAAATGCGGTCATCATTCGCACCCTCGACATTGGCGGCGACAAATTTCGCATTGAAGATCAGTCGACCGAGTCAAATCCATTCCTCGGTTTCCGCGCGATTCGATATTGCCTCGCTAATCCGGACGTCTTTCGCACACAATTACGCGCTATTCTTCGCGCAAGTGCCGAAGGTAATGTCAAAATCATGTACCCGATGATCAGCGGCATCGGCGAGGTCCGACAGGCTAACGAAATTCTCCAAAAAGTCATGGATGACTTGCGTCGTCAAGGCATTGCGTTCAACGCTGACATTGATGTTGGCGCAATGATGGAAATTCCATCAGCGGCTATGACTGCCGAAATAATTGCACAGGAAGTGGATTTTTTTAGCGTCGGCTCAAACGATCTTGTCCAATACACTTTGGCTGTCGACCGTGTGAACGAACGTGTCGCTAACCTGTACGATCCAACGCATCCGGCTGTGCTTCGGTTAATACGCAACTGTGTCGAAGCCGCTCACAATAACAATATCTGGTGCGGTATTTGCGGCGAAATGGCGGGGGAGCCACTTTACGCGCCATTGTTGGTCGGAATGGGACTAGATGAACTTAGCGTCGCCTCCTCTAGTCTGCCGCGTGTCAAGGAAGTCATCCGTCGGCTTAACTTACTAGAAGCGCAGGAACTGGCTGGCACCACACTTAACTCCACCGACAGTCGGGAAGTGCTGGCAATGCTCAATGCACTACTCCAGCGTATTGACCCTGACCTCACCAGTTAGAAAACCACTTGCGCCACTCACCCATCCCCGGTATAGTCCGCCACGCTTTACGATGAGACCAGAAGGAACTAACACTATGAAAATTGAACGTTATTTATTTTCCTCAGAATCAGTAGCCGAAGGCCACCCCGATAAGGTTTGCGATACAATTTCCGATGCAGTTTTGGACGCCTGCCTTGCGCAAGATAAATTT
The DNA here is from genome assembly GCA_037142335.1 of Verrucomicrobiota bacterium. GTDB lineage: Bacteria > Verrucomicrobiota > Verrucomicrobiia > Palsa-1439 > Palsa-1439 > CAINDI01. The sequence goes on from JBAXAT010000080.1 coordinate 4,769, forward strand.
AGTCGAGTGGCATGCGAATGCTATGCCAAGTCTAATATCGTCATTATTGGCGGCGAAATCACCACCAAAGCTAAACTCGATTTCGTAAAAATCGCTCGCGAAACGATCCGCGAGATTGGCTACGTCAACGATGACGATGTCTTCCACGCGGACAAGGTTTTTGTCAACGTCATCGTCACACAGCAATCACCGGATATTGCACAAGGTGTTGACGCCCGCAAAGCTAAAGGCAAAAAAACCGCCAAGCAAGGCGCTGGCGATCAAGGATTGATGTTTGGTTACGCTTGTAACGAAACACCAGAACTTATGCCGGCCCCAATCATGTTCGCCCACCGTCTTGGACGAGAACTAACCCGCATCCGCAAAACAGGTAAAGTTCCGTGGCTCCGCCCAGACGCCAAGTCTCAAGTTTCTGTCGTCTATGAAAACGGCAAGCCCGTCGCTATTGCAAATGTCGTTATTTCTACACAACATTCGGCAGATGTTGAGCATCGCACGATCGAGAAGTTTTGCATCGAAAATATCATCAAGAAAGTCTTACCGGCCCGCCTGCTCACGAGTAAGACCGAGTTCCTCATCAATCCGACCGGCCGATTTGTCGTCGGCGGCCCACAGGGTGATACTGGTTTAACCGGCCGCAAGATCATCGTGGACAGCTACGGCGGCATGGGGCGGCACGGCGGTGGTGCGTTCAGCGGCAAGGATCCGACGAAGGTTGATCGTAGCGCGGCGTACATGGGGCGCTGGGTTGCCAAGAACATCGTGGCGGCCAAGCTTGCTGCAAAATGCGAAGTCCAATTCGCCTACGCCATCGGTCATCCTAATCCGGTCAGCGTTCACGTTGATACATTTGGCACCGGTACAGTTCCCACTGAAAAGATCACGCGTGCCGTCAATCGAGTATTCAGCTTCCAACCCGCCGATATCATTGACCAACTCAATCTTCGTCGCCCAATCTACTCTAAGACAACTAACTACGGTCACTTCGGGAAAAACGACAAAGACTTGACGTGGGAAAGCACTAATAAAATTGGGGCACTGAAGAAAGCACTCGGTTAGTTCAACTCCGCGCGACTTTGTAGCGTATACCGGTAATTACAATCAGACGGTTTGTTTCCATTAAGGCATTGCGAACACTTCCACGTGTGGCCTTGAGTTTTACCTTTGCGAAAACCTTTTGGATATTACCGGCAAGATCTGGGTGGCGCTTGGCAAGCTTCTTTCATGTGTTTACTCCGATTTGTGGGCAGTATTTAATGAGTTCACAATTATCGCAATCTGGTTTTCTCGCGGAACAGCGGTAACGGCCATGCCAGATCAGTAAATGTGAAAAGTCTATCCACGCGGTTCGCGAAACAATTTGCATCAAATCTTGTTCGATTTTTTCAGGCGTGTCTTGCCGTGTTAAACCTAACCGGCAACTTAACCGGCGGACATGGGTATCCACGACAATACCTTCGGCTTTCCGGTAGGCAACACCGAGGACAACGTTAGCTGTTTTACGGCCGCAACCGGCAAGCTGGATTAGTTCAGTCAGCGTATCGGGCACATTACCGGCATGGTTTTTTGCAATGGTCCGGCAACAGTTGCGAATGGATTTGGCTTTATTGCGAAAGAAGCCTGTGGGCTTAATCAGTTTTTCTAACCGATTAAGTGACGCGACAGCAAACTCAGCGGCGGTCCGGAATTCAGAAAAAAGGGCCGGTGTAACTTGGTTGACGCGTTCTTCGGTACATTGGGCGCTCAGAATGGTGGCCACGAGGAGCTGGAGCGGATTGGCGTGGTTGAGAGCGCAGCAGCAATCGGGATGAGCGGTGCGCAGAATGGCAAGAATTCTTTTAGTGCGGATTTGCAATTTGGGCTTGGCAGAATTCACAGGAACATAGTATAGCATGAAGTCGAACTAACTTTAACCAAGAGGAATTCAGATTATGGCTCATATTGTTGCCGAACCCTGTGTCGGCTGTAAGTTTACGGATTGCGTCGAGGTTTGCCCAGTCAACTGCTTTTATGAAGTGGCGGACCGGTTGTACATCAACCCGGATGAGTGCATTGACTGCACAGCCTGTGTACCGGTCTGTCCAGTTGCCGCGATCTTTACAGAGTCAGATCTGCCGGAAAAATGGAAGGGTTTCATTGACGAAAACCGCAACAACTGCGG
>JBAXAT010000081.1:0-6905 GCA_037142335.1 Verrucomicrobiota bacterium
CTCCGCTTTGATTTTCAAGCCCCACTCGACGAAGAGTTCGCCCGGCACGCTGGCAAAACCGATATCGCCAATCCGACACGCCTGAACCAACGTGCACACTTCCTTGACGCCGGCTTGCCGCACCAATTCCACTTCGCGGCGAAAGTAATCCATCACCGCCGGCGACCATTGGCTGGCTTTGATGCGCGCTTCTTGGTCCACCGTGAAATCCCGGCAGGGAACGGTCACCGCTTGTTTCAACACACCGAGCGTCGGCTCGACTGGCCGGGGTTTGCGCTGGTCGAGACGCTGGATAATCACACGGGCCAGTTGATCGCCTACGAGCCGGTATGCTTCGTGGTCGCGCGTGGTGTCCGGCACTGCGGCGTTGATGTCGCCGAACGCGCCCGGCATAAAAATCGGCACGGTGGCCGCGCCAAACCGTTCCCGCAACCGGGCCGCCACGACGCCGGGATAATCGGCGCTGAAGCGCGGTCCGAAGTTCGCGTTCGTGTGCACCGTGTAATGCCACAGCATCGCAATCGGTACGCCTTGCGCGTCGTCAAAACTCAAGATACCAACTTCCGGATCAATCGGCGCCGCCGAACCGAGACATTGCACTTCGTTCTCGCCGCCGTGCAACAACCACGTGTTGATTTCGCGGCCATCCTTGTATTTCAGCCGGCGATTATGAATCAGCGCGTTGCAGTACCCGCGTTCGAAACACAGCTGCGCCGGTCGCCGCGCCGCAAGCGCCAACTCCACCACCCGCGTAAACTTTTCCGGCAAGCTCGCGACCCATGCATCATTCCCCCCGTCGCCAAAGGCCCGCGTATGCAAGCCGGTATGCGTATGGCTTGCCGCCCAGACAATGTTGGTGGCCGGGATGCCGGTCCGCTCTGCTGCCCCGGCCACGAGCCGGTCACCAACCACCCGGTCGATAAACAGCGCATCAGCCAACACGTACACCAGTTTCACCCCGCCCGACTCCAACGCGATGGCTTTGAACGTCAGTGGATCGTCCACACCAATGGACTTTCGTGGCATCAGGTTGCCACCCATCGGCGTCCCGACCGGCGGGGTGATGTCGATTTCGGCTGCTCCAACAAGTAATGTATTTGGCATAGTAAAATCGGAATATGGAGACAATCGGCTTCGAGCGTCAAGCCACGAAGTCCGGATCTCGCGTGGCCGGGCTCATTTTCCTGGCAGGAAGCAGTCCAATGCCATGGCGACGATGGACAGGATGAAAATCGCGAGGTAATTCCAGTCTTCCTGCGATTTCTGGATCGAGTTCAGTAGATACAGATTGGCGGCGTGCTCCTCGGGCGTGAGCGGGACACCGGTGCGAATCTTCTCGATGAGATTCGACCGGATGATTGTGCGTTTGCGCCGCTGCGAGATGTAGTAGCGGTAGATGAAAAACACCATGTAGCCGATCACGCCAAAATACCAGACGGGCCGCACGTAACGAGGCTCATATTTTTGCAGCAAGATGATGGCGCGAAACGCGACAGAAGAAAGCAGGCCGAGCAGAAAGAAGCCAATAATGATGGGCTTGGGAATGATCTTAGGAATGTTCGACATGGTAGTGAATGGATGTCAGGCAGTCGTGAACAGTTCGAGATTTGTCATCCAATGAACTTCTGAGTCGGCGCTGAGCCGGGCGAGCTTCGCCTCGAACTCCGTCCACATCGCCTCGTTCACGAACTCGTAACTATGGCCGACGAAATGGAACACGCCGCCGGTTTGTTTCACGCGTTCGAATTCCGCCCAAAACTTCTCATCCGAAAACCAGACTGTGATACCAAACTCCATCGGATCGGCCGGCGGAAAGACCAGCGGCACAAATCGACCGGCGCGGGCATAGCGGTAGCCTTGCCGGCGGGCTTCCTCTTTCACGGCCGCGTTGCAGGTGCCGAACGGATAGGCCAAGCCACCGATCGGCCGTTGAAAGATATCTTCCAACTGTTTCCGGCTCTCCGCCAACTCCCACGCGACCTTCTCCGGTGGTAATTGCTCAAGATGGGGATGCGTGACCGTGTGACTGGCCACCTCGAACCCCCGGTACAACTCCACCAACTCCGACAGGGCTAGATGATAAACCGGTTTCGTGTCCTGATACTTCCAATTGGAAAATCGCTCCGCCCGGTGCGCACTTGAAATTAGGTTGAACGTCGCCTTGGCCTGGTACTTCCGGAGCAATTCGATCAGCCGCACGTCGTCGTGCACGCCATCGTCCCAGCTTTGAGTGACCCGAATCATACCGGCAGAAATCCCAATTCTGTCAAAAACCGGTCTGTTGCCGCAATTGTCGCATGGTACGACTCGCTACCAGTGCCATCTCCATAATGGTAGAAGCCGTGCTCCTTGCCGGGAAACGGCACCAACTCGCACCGATTGCCGGCCGCCGTCATCAACCGCGTGAAGCGCTCGACATTTTCCAACGGCACAATGTTATCCGCTGTACCGTGAAAGATGATTGTCGGCGACTGACCGGGCCTGACGTGATGCACGGGTGAAATCTCCGTCGCGCGTCCAGCAAACCGGTCGGCAAACATCGCCAGCGTCGCATCCACGGCCGGGTTAAACAAGACCAGCGCATCCGGCTGCGAACTGACAAGCCCGGTCTCATCCTCGCCGCCGGTAATCGTCTCTGCGCATGCGGCCACATGTCCGCCAGCCGAACCACCACCAGCCGCGATGCGGTGCGGATCGATTCCAAACTCCGCCGCGTGCGCGCGCAACCATCGGACAGCCGACTTACCGTCGGCAACACACTCGAATGCCGACGTCCCATGCCGGTCGCGCACCCGGTATTCCGCCGCGACGGCCACCATGCCCAGTTCAGCCAAATGCCGGCAATGTGGGTAAAATGTTCCCGGCGATCCCGTCGTCCAGCCGCCACCGAAGAAAAATACAATCGCCGAACGCAACCCGGCCGCCGTCGCCGTGGGCCGGAAAAGATGCAACTTCAACTCGACAGCGCCAACGCATTTATAGGTAATCTGTTCCATCCAATCGGGAGAATGAAACGAGCGCACCCCCTGCGTCAAGCCTGTGTTGCGGAACATTGACGTTTTGCCGGTTACCGATTATACGGGTCATTAATGAATACGAGATCTTCTCACCGGACTTGCCGGCAAATTCTTTTCCTCGCCGGTCTCATCGTTCTCACGACCATCGTGCCGGCCCCGGCCGAAACGCCCGAAAAGCGGAAACGGCCTGAGATGCCGGCCGAGATCGCCGCCCGGTACACGGACACCGTTGAAATCCGCCGGGACCTGCCGGTTGGTAATGGCAACAATCCGCGCCAAATGGTGGATGTCTACCTGCCAAAAAAACGCGCAACCGACAAACCATTGCCGGTCGTGGCCTTTGTTCACGGCGGCGGTTGGGGTGGCGGCAACCGTCAGTTCTTCACCGAGCGCGCTTGCGACCTCGCAGCGTCGGGCGAGTACGTGGCCGTCGGTGTCGGCTATCGCCTGACAAACGAAGCGCACTGGCCGGCCCAGATTCACGACTGCAAAGCCGCCATCCGCTGGATTCGCGGTCACGCACAAGAATTGAACATTGATCCGAACCGCATCGGCGCATTCGGCGGATCGGCCGGTGGTATGCTCGTCTCGTTGCTGGGCACGAGCGGCAATGTGACCACGCTCGACGGCAACCTCGGCCCGTTCACGAACTTGTCGAGCCGTGTCGCCTGCGTCGTCAACATCTGCGGCCCGTGCGATTTGACCGTGCCGTTGTGCTCCGGCCGCATGGCCGTGTCAATCAGCAGCAACGTCACCAGTCTCCTCGGCGGCCCCTTACCCGATAAGCTGGACGTCGCCCGCGAAGCCTCGCCACTCACCTACATCACGAAAGACACGCCGCCAATCCTGACGATTCACGGCAAGCACGACAGCCTCGTCGACTTCCAACACTCCGTGCGGTTCGATGCGGCCTTAAAACAGGCCGGCGCATCATCGTTGCTGGTTCCGTTGGAGGGCGTGGATCATAATTTCGCTGCGGGTCCAGAACCGCTGCGGCGGATCCGGCAATTCCTTGATCTCCATCTCCGCGGTATCCCGGCGGAGATTTCGACTGCGATCATACCACGCGCGGAAGCTGTCGCTTCGCAATAACGATGACTAGCCGCCCCAATCTCGTCTACGTGTTCGCCGACCAGTTGCGTTATTGTTCCCTTGGCTATGCCGGGGACATTCAGGCGCGCGCGCCACACCTGGACCGGTTCGCCCGACAGGGTGTTGATTTCCAGAACGCCGTTGTGTCCCACCCGGTTTGCACCGCTTACCGGGGGTCGCTTCTTACCGGCCGACACGCAACCAGTCACGGGATGGTCATCAATGAATTGCGGATGAATCCGAACCAGCGTTGCTTCGGCCACGTGGTCACGGCGGCCGGCTATCACACCGGCTACATCGGCAAATGGCATCTGTACGCCAACGAATACGGAAACCACCACGACCCCAACAGCTCCTTCATCCCGCGCGGTCCGCACCGCCTCGGTTTCGGTGGCGAATGGATGGCGTACAATTTTCATCACAACAACTACGACTCCTACTACCACACCGAATCGCCGGAAAAGATTCCTTACGGCAAAGATGTCTACGAACCGGATGCCCAAACCGACCTCGCCATCGGTTTCTTGGAACGCGCCGCGGCACGCCCGGACCCGTTCACCCTCTTTCTTTCCTATGGACCGCCTCATGATCCTTGGGACAAATCCAACGTGCCGGAACGATTTTGGGAGATGTTCCGCGACGTGCCATTTCCCAATCCGCCCAACTACCGGCCACAAAATGATGAGCCATATGCCGACAATTGGGCGAAACTATCCGAGACCGAGCGCGCACAATTGGAAACCTGGCGGCGCGGCTATTACGCTCAGGTATCCAGCCTCGATGAATGTTTCGGGCGACTCCTCGGCGCTCTCGACCGGTTGAAACTCTCTGAGAATACAATTGTCGTCTTCACATCCGACCACGGCGAAATGCTCGGCGCGCACGGGCGCCGCGCGAAGAACATCTTTTACGATGAAGCCTGTCGCGTCCCGATGCTGATTCGCTGGCCGGGACACATCCCGGCCGGCACTCGTTCCGATGCCTGCCTTGCCACGGTGGACATCATGCCGACGCTGCTCGCGTTAATGGGCGAACACGCAGAGGATGTCGAGGGAATGGATCTCAGCCAACTCGCCTTGGGTCGCAAAGGGCCGGAGCCGGCGGCTGCGCTGATGCAGATTTGCGGTGCGACCGCCATCTGGGAAGATGGCCATGAGTGGCGGGCACTCCGGGACAAGCGTTATACGTATGCCATCTATCGGGTGGACGGCAAAGAACTACTCTTCGACAACCTCACCGACCCATGGCAAATGCACAACCTAGCCGATGAACCGGCACACATCGCAGTGCGCGACCGCTTCCGCCAAATGCTCGCCGGTCGAATGGCGGAACTGAATGACACGTTTGAAGCATGCACGTGGTACCGGGACCATTGGACCGACGGCAACCGTAATATCTTGCGCTCCGCCACGCACGATTTTGAATCCGGCAGGCCGAGTGTCTGACCCGGTTTGACAACCCGCATAGAGAAATACATCAGTTCACGGCAGCGATGATGTGGCACCTGAAGAAGTCCGCCGACAAATCCAAGACCGCCCCACCGAATGGCGAGAAAGTCCGTCCCGATCACTGTCACAGTTGAGGTTTTAACTTACTGTTACCTGTATTTAATCCAAATAGGATGCCAAGACTCGCCCGTCAGTCAGCCATGTTTCCCGACATGCCAAAATAATTTCCTGTAGTTATCATGGATGACTATCTTCGTTCATCTCCTGCTGCGCCTGTCGATTAATCGCGAGACCCTCACTGACACTTTCCAGCAAGGCACTGATTCTGTGTACCGTTTCTTTCAATTCGCGAAGATTCACTCTCGAAAGTCCTTGCAGTGTCTTGAGACCCTTTGTTGTGACAGGATAGCGAAATCCATCGCCTTGGTCTGCCTCTTGGAACTCACGTAGGCAGGCCTCGACAGCGTCGAGGTCGTTACCCGTGGTTGTGGGGAAAACAGTCTCGATTAAAGGCCGTACCTCGGTCCAAAGTTTCTGAAGATCATGGCCCCCGGTGCCTACCGGATATGTGAGGCCAGGATTGCGCAACCTCTCACTCACTTCAGACTTCCACTGTTCCCAGAATACCGTCTCTGAGTTTGGAATGAAGCCAATCACTGCAAGTCGATATGTGCTGTCGACCATTTCCTTCAGACGAAGTTCGAAATACTGACGATAGAGAAAAGCGATTGGGAGCACGAGGAAATCGTGCATAATTCCGGTCTCAATAACCCTGTCAACTAGCGCCTCGGCACCGAGTTTATAGCCGTCAGCGTATTGATCTAGTGTGCGTTCACCTCGGTTTAACAGAGCATCGTTTTGATGATCAGGTCCTGAAATGAACAACTTGTCGCCGGTTTGCGGCCAAGAAAGATCCACATCTAAAGAGATTGGCATAATTAGTTTATCCTTCTGTCATTCGGCTACAGTTGGTGGAGGCCCATTCAAAGTGTTTGCCAACTTCTCCAGTTCACGCCGAACACCATCCGGACGCAGCCAGCCGTAGCCAGCGCAGCCGAGTGTGTAGAGCAACGTCTTGAAGTCATCCTCAGTCCAAACTGGCTTTCCTCGACGGGTGAGCGCCAGTGTGATTTCTTCTTCCATTGGGGTGTGATTCTCAGGTAATTGTGCGCCGTATGGCGTATGGAGCGTAATGAAGTTCTCCAAATATGGTCTTGCGCCTTCATCCCAATCTGCCGGTTGTTTATCTTCCAGCTCCCAATCCAGTGCCCACAGCCGAACGGTCTTGTCATAGCTTACTGATAAGGCAAATTGGCCATCACGGCTCCAGCAAGCTGACTGAACACCC
>JBAXAT010000082.1:0-6874 GCA_037142335.1 Verrucomicrobiota bacterium
TCGCGGTTTGGGCTGTTTGCGTTGTCGATCAAGATAGCGGAGTGCCAAGACAATGCCGGTCGTCCAAGACATCGTTTTGAATTCGCCACGGTCGAGTGCTGTTTCGAGTTGGCGACGAGTCAAAAGCAAGAGTTGCTGTTCTTCAAGGTCGCCACCACTGGGCGCACATTTGCGGTACGCATCGAGTGCGAGGTAGAGATGCGCGCCGCCGTTGCCGTGATTGCCGTTGGCGACGAAATCTCCCAGCGAAATCCAGCGCGCGGCGGTGTAGCCGGTTTCTTCGAGTGCCTCGCGCTTGGCCGCGACCAAGGGGCGTTCGCCGTCTTCAATGTGGCCACCGACCGGGGCAAGGGACGTGCCTTTAATGGCGTACTTGGTCTGGCGAAAAACTAAAAACCGTCCGTTAGTCGTGCGGAGGAGAACGATGACAAAATGCGGCGAGACAAGCCATGGCCAGTCGTCGATGCGTTTGCCGTCGGGCAGTTCGATTTCGTGCGCCTCAACGGTGAGAAATTTGCCGAACTGTTTGATGACTGTTCGCGAAACTGTTTTCCACTGTTGCATGTCAGATCAGATCCTTGCCGAATGTTTCGCCGACTTGTTTGTGGAGTTCCTTGATCGCCTCGGCTTTGTCCTTGCGGCAGACCAGTGTGGCGTCAGGCGTGTGAATGATGATGAGGTCGTCGCAGCCGATCGTCGTGATCAGGTGTTTCGGATCATTTGACGCGACAACTGTGCCACGCGTATCGAGCAAGATTGTGCGGTCTGTCCCCAGAGCGTTACCGGCGGCATCTTGCCGGCAAGTCTCGGCAAACATCGGCCACGAACCGACATCGAGCCATTGCAACGGCATCGGCACGGCGGCGACGCGGACTTGCGAATCGCGTCCGGCCGGTTCCATCACGGCAAAATCCACGCTGATTTTCTTCAATGTCGGAAAAACTTCGCCGAGCACGGCATTGCGTTGTGGTGTCGGCCAAGCGGCAGAAATTTTCATCAGCCCGGTATGATTGGCCGTCTCATACCGGCGAATGCAATCGAGGAGTGTGGCCGCGCGCCAGACAAACATCCCGCTGTTCCATAGGTACCGGCTCGGCCCTGCCGCAAAATACTGTTGTGCCGTTGCGCTTTCGGGTTTTTCCCGAAATTGTTCGACGACACGCGCCGACTCATCGATTGACTGGCCAAGTTGGAGGTAACCGTAGCTTGTCGCGGCCAACGTTGGTGTGATGCCGAAGGTGACCAATGTGTTCGGCGCTCGCTCGACGAGCCGGTAACCGTGCCCCACAATTTTCTGAAACTTGTCAACTGGTTGAATCACGTGGTCAGCCGTGAAGACGGCGATGCTGGCGTCCGGATCGCGTTGCGCAATGACTGCAGCGCTGAAGCCAACGGCATTTAGCGTGTCGCGGCCGGTTGGTTCGCCGATGAACTGGTCTGCTGTCAAGCCGAGTGCCTGACAAATTATACTGGCGTGCTGTTGGCCGGCGCAGATGAACCGGTTTGCTGCTGGCACGAGACCGTCGAGACGGTCGTAGGCCAATTGCAACAGACTTTTGCCGTTGATGAATGGAATCAGTTGCTTAGGCAGAGCGGTGCGGCTCATCGGCCACAGCCGCGTGCCGGATCCACCGGCCATGATCAAAGCGTAGCGCATGGTGGTTTTGTAACCGAAGCTCGGAATTCGCGCAAGTTTGTGATGGCGCGGCAGTCTAGTTATTATTGCGGCGAATTCTGTCGGTTGTTGTCGGCTGTGAAACTAGCGGAGTTGTAATTGTTGTTGGATCGAGTAGTTGTGCTACTTTCTGGCGGGTGGTAGTCATTTTGGGATACCGGATTTCGCGGTAGCCGTTAACGGATTCAACGCAACGCAAGGCTTGGACATATCTGGCCCGCGCTTCGGCGCCGGTTACAGTCGCGAAATTTTCAACGAGTGTGATGTACCAATCCCGGAAGTCGCGTTCGCGACGGTGCCACCCCGGCAAGACATTGCGCAGCCAGCGGAAGTGCTTAAGCGTGTTTAATTGCCATTTCTTCGGCGAAATCTTGAAGCGGAACGTTTTGCCGAACAGTACAAACTCCGGCCGGTTGATGTGGTGGTAAATGATCTTGTCACCGCGCTTGGCATCGACGTGATACCGGTGGTTGTCGCGGCGCGTTTTCTCTTCGCTGGTCAGCAGGTGCGCGACATAGACCTCGTCTTTGAGAATCATCGCTTTGTGCAGATTCCAAATGACGGCTTTGGTGGCGGCGTAATCGTCCGCCGAACTATCGTTGGCGTGGACGCGTTCGACCAAATCGAGATACCGGCGCGCATAGGTGCCGGTGCCGAATTCAATCAAATCGTAAAGCCGCCAGACGAGGTCGCGCGCGACTTGATCACCAAGCTGGATGCTCTGTTCGCTACGGCGGACGAGTTGCGCAAAGTCAAGTGCCCAGCGGCGACCCCAGCGATGATTGCGCTTGAGTACGTCCATGCGTTCGAAGACAAATTGCTCGTAGGTTTCGCGCAGTTCGTGCCGGGTTGCGAGACCGGGATCGAGGACAAGTTTGCGGCCGAGGTGAAACGCTTTGGCGTTTTCCGCAGCGGCCGGCCCCATGGTTTCTTTCAAAGCAACTTCCAGGTTTGCGAGTGCCAGCGGCAACAGGCCGCGCTGGAAGGCAACACCGAGCATGACGACGTTGGCGTAGAGTTTGGTGCCGAAGAAATGTTCGCTGATGCCGGCGATGTTGAGGCCGAAGTAATCGTCCCGGCGCGTGTACCGGCGAATGTTTTCCTCCACGCTGGCGACGTCGAAATTATCTTTGCCGAGTAGCGTGAGGATGGTCGGCGTTTTGTAGGAATTGATGACGGCGCTGGTACGCTCCGGTGAGCCGACACGCAAATTACCTTTCGGGTCGAGGCTCCGGCAGGCTTCAAGCGGATCCACGCCGATGACGACGTCAGCCTGGCCGTACGGGATGAGCACGGAGACGGGCGCGCCGTTTCTGGTAAATGTGATTTGCGAATAGACGCTGCCATTGCGGACCGCGAGGCCTTTTTTGTCGCAGAAATTGACAGTGTAGCCTTCACGGAACCCGGCGCGCACGATTGTCGCCGTGCAGACGCCGATACCTTGACCTCCGACGCCGGCGAGGTGACAGTGCCAAACATCCGCAAACGCGCGCGATTCTGGTGCCGGGATGCCGGTCAGATCCACCGCGTCGATCGGTGCCGGTAATTTCTGTTTGCGGACGACAGTAATTTCCTCGAATGACGGGCAGGCGTAAATTTTCGTGCAAGCGGTGTCGGCGACGCACCACGACAAGTCGGTTTGCACTTTGGTGCCGAACGGCGTCTCGACAAACGTCAGGCCGGGACAGCCGGTTGCCACCGTACATTCGAGGCAATGCTCACAAACATCGGTGTTGACGGTGACGTAGTTTTTTTCGCTGACAAAACCGCGCTCGCGAATTTCCAGTCGCTCTTGTCGAGTCTCGCGGCGGTGGAATGTAATGCCGCATTCCTTATCGGCGATTACGACTTTCACACCGTCACGCAGAATCGTTTCTTCGAGCGTTTGCCGCCATGTTTCCCGGTAAGCGGGGTTGCCGCGGACGACGTGGACGCCATGCCCGAGCATCGCTTCGGCAATGCGGTCAATGCTTTGCCGGTATGTGTGTTCGCCGACGATGTCCACATCCATGCTCGGCGTCGGCTGGTGGCCGGTCATCGCAGTCGTGGCGTTGTCGAGGATGATGTAGGTGATGTCTTGGCCTTGTTTGAGCGCGTTGGAAATCCCTAGCATGCCGGAATGAAAAAACGTCGAGTCGCCGACGAACGTGACCTGTTTGTTCGTGATGAACGGATCAATACCGGCACCCGTACCGCCGCCCAGCCCCATGCCGGAATAATTGTGCATCAAATCTTTGGTCGGCTCGAACATCAGCATCGTGTAGCAACCGGTATCGCCGTGGAACACAAGGTCGACCGGCTCACGTTTGTGCTGCCGGCGCATGAAAGCGGTATCGCGAAATTGTTTTTTAATCTCAATCAGCAAACTCGCCGAATCGCGGTGCGGACAACCGGGACAGAATGTTGGCGTGCGCGGCGGTAGCTTGACCTCATAGGTGCCAGTCTCGCGTACGAGTGCAACGGCGCGGTCAATCTGTGGTTCGTCGAGTGTCAGGTTTGGATCGTGGAAAAACTTGCCGAGTGGTCCGAGGCGTTCGATGAGGATGCTCGGATTGAAACCGCGCGCGGATGGGATGCCTTGCAGACCGGCCGGAAATTCCTTACCCCAGACGTTGGTGCGGTTGGCACCTGTCGCACTCTGGTTAAGCTTGCCGACGATTTCACTGATTTGTTCTTCCATGAACCCGCGGCGCTCTTCGACGACGAAAATACTACGGACTTGCCGGGTAAATTCTTCGACGATGACCGGGTCTAGCGGATAGCTGACGCCGAGTTTGAGGATCGGCACCTGACCGGCGACACCGAGTTCGTGCAAGGCGTGTTGCAGGTAGCTGTATCCGAGACCGGTCGCAACGAAGCCGATTTCCGCGCGCCACTTGGGATTTTCGCGGGCATTCACGATCTGGTTTACGCCCAGTCGGCGCGCGCTGGCGAAAAGTTTTGTAAATCGCTGTGGCAGCGCCTGCTCGCGCAACCAAGTGCGTGGTGGCAATAAAACCGTTCGCTCGAAATCAATCGCGGCAGTATCAATGTTAAACTTATTGAGCGTGCTGAGATCCGGGAAGTGGTTCGGCCGGCAGGTTACGCTGCCACCGCCATCAGCTTGGTTGGTGGTAACTAGGTAACCGATGAAAATATTCGCTTCTCTGGAAAGTTTGAAGCCAATGTCAATCCAGTCTTTGAGTTCCTGGTTGGTGGCCGGTTCGAGAACCGGTAAGTACATGTGCTTGCAGAGATACCGGGAATCCGCCGGTACTTGAGTAGAATCACTCCAGGGATCATCACCAATGAGGACAAGCGCGCCACCATCGGGATGCGCGCCGGCGAGGTTGCCAAGTGCCAGCGCGTCTGTGGCCACGTGCAGGCCGACCGATTTCATGGCGCAAATGCCGCGTAATGGGGCCATTTGCGAACCGTTGAGCATGGCCGCTCCGAGGGCTTCGTTATTGGCGATGCAACCGCGGATGCCGTTGGCTTTCAGCAGCGGAGCAATTTCTTCCATTGTATCGAAGAACCCAGCCACTGGGGAACCGGGATAGCCGGTCAACAAATGCACGCCGCCGTCAACTTCCAGCGCGCCTTTGATCAATAACTCGTTACCGGTAAAAACCTCAGCGCCACTCGCCTTAAGGAACCGCGGATCCACTTTCATGCAAACGAACTTCTACCACAGCTTTTTAAGGTTGGCGAGGATTTCGTTTCTTGCGTTCGCCGTCAAGCTGGCTTAGAAGTGGCGGCGCATGAAATATGGACTTTTATTTTTATTAGTCACATGGGTGGTTGGGTGCGCGAGCGCGCCGCCGGTTCAAACTTTACGTTTTCACGAACAAGTCAGTGGTAACTTACCACTGGAACATGCGCGTCCAATAGTCGTGCCCAGCACCCGGCAACAATTGGCCATCAATCCGTTGTCAACGTTAACCGAGCGCGATGTGCTGGCAGCTAAGCTGACACCGACCACTGGTGGCGATGCGATTTTGTTAAAGTTTGACGCGCACGGCGCAAATGTGCTCGCCGAGGTGACCACTCGTTTGCGCGGGCAGTCGCTGGTGGTGTTTGTGAATGACCGGCCAATCGCGTCACTACTGATCGAGCATGCCAATGCGACCGGGCAGTTGCTGCTCACCGGCGATTTGACCGATGAGCAAACCAAAGCGCTCGTGGACTCGCTCAACAAAGTCACCAAACGCCGGCCCGCCGCCGCTACCACCAAGCCTGAACATTGAAACCGCTCTGGCTTGTTTTTCTCTGGTTGTTACCGGTAGTGGCGTGGCCACTGGATCTTTGCCTGCCGACTGGTAACGACGCATTGCTGCGCGGTGATAACGCGAGCTTCTTTCAACCAACAGCCGGCGGCTCGGTCGAGTCTGGGATGTTCGGCTGCGTGCGCAATAATGAGCACCGCTTGCACAAAGGCATTGATATCAAATGTTTTCAGCGCAACCGGCGCGGCGAGCCGCTTGATCTAATTCATGCGGTAGCCGATGGCGAAGTTGTGTTTATTAACGCCAAGCCCGGCCTGTCGAATTACGGCCGGTATATCGTGCTGGAACATCGGTGGGACGGCGTGACCGTGCACACGCTCTATGCCCATCTGAGTGCCATCGCTGACGGCTTAGCTGCCGGTCAGCCTGTCCGCAAAGCGCAGGTCATCGGCACGCTTGGCCACACCACCAACACGCGCGAACGGATTCCAACGGAACGAGCTCATTTACATTTTGAAATCAACCTGCTGCTCAACCCGAACTTCCACATTTGGTATCCGAAACGCGACCCGCAGGCACCACCGTTTGGAGATTTTAACGGGAAAAATTTATTTGGCCTCGATGCGGCGGCGGTGTTCAAGGAATTCGCCGTTAACCGCAAGTTGAATTTTGCGGACTACGTCGCCCGGCAGCGCGTTGGGTTCACGGTGCTGGTGAGCGCCCGGCAATTTCCGTGGTTGCGGATGCATCCGGAACAAGTTTGCCAGCCGGCACAAGCGAATGCAGCGCCGGTTGCCTACGAAATTGCCGTCACGCCATTTGGCCTGCCGGTCACAGTCTGGGCGCGCACCACGGTCGAGGTCACACCGGAACAATTGCACCGGCTACCGGTCTTGAATCGTGTCGATGAAGGGGATATGGCGCAATCCAGTTGCCATCACTTCCTGGAGCGCGGACGCAGCGGTTGGCGTCTCAGCAATGCCGGCCGGGAATG
>JBAXAT010000083.1:0-6867 GCA_037142335.1 Verrucomicrobiota bacterium
CGGTTGGTCCGGCTATCCACACGCACAGAGATGTCACAGCAATTTGTTGTTGCAACATTCTTGATGTCCGGCATGGCGTCGGTTACCCGAACAAACGGTTCGCCTTTGTAAAACTCCCGGTATGTGGCGAGTATGTTCTCCGGTTTCGTCACAAGGTCGGCAACAATTGTGGATTCGATTCCCCGATTCAACGGAATCAGATGCGGCACAAATGTGATGGTCGCGCCGAGTTCCTGTTCGATCTCGGACAGATGCCGGTGTTTCGGAACACTATAGGCGCGGGCGCTCTCGTTGCACTCGCAGAACAGATAATCCTCCACCGCTTTCCGCCCCGCCCCACTGACACCGCTCATGCTGCTGACAATGATGGAATCCGGCTTGATCAGACCCTTCTTCAAGGCCGGCGTGACACCAAGGATGATGCTCGTTGGATAACAACCGGGACATGCAATCAGTTGCGCCTTCCGGATTTTATCCCGGTGAATCTCCGGCAAGCCATATACCGCCTGCGCCAACAAAGCCGGCGCGGGATGATCGTGGTCGTAGAATTCTTTGTAGATTGCCGGCGATTTCAACCGGAAGTCGGCGGAGAGATCGAGCACCTTCACGCCATTCTTCAGCAACGGCACGGCAAATTCCGCCGCGACACCGTGCGGCAATGCCAGAAATGCGACATCGGCGGCAATCTTGCTGGCGTCGGGTTCGATGAACGTGGCAGTCACTTGCCCCCGGAAGCGCGGGAAGATTTCGCTCACCGATTTGCCGGCGTATTGCCGGGAGGTGAACTGGACGATTTCGATTTGCGGATGCCGGAGCAACAGCCGGACCAGCTCCTGGCCGGAATAGCCGCTCGCACCGATGATGGCAACTTTGGTTTTCGTGTTCATGATGTAAAAAGCAACGAGCCTCGGATTGTGCAACCCGAGGCTCGCGCTTGCAAGGTGATTTGTTGATTAACGCTTCGAGAATTGGAAGCGCTTGCGGGCGCCGGGTTGACCGTACTTCTTGCGTTCGCGCATGCGTGAATCGCGGGTGAGCATGCCTTTGGCGCGGAGCGTGGGCTTGGTTTCCGTCATTGCAATGAGCAACGCGCGAGCGATGCCGAGTCGGATTGCTCCAGCCTGCCCATTCATTCCGCCGCCTTCGGCTAGGATGCTAATGTCGTATTTTTTTACCGTGTCGGTGGCGCGCAACGGTTCGAGCGCGTGACCCAAAATATTCGGCACGGTCAGGTAGTCTTGAATTTTACGGTTATTAACAGTGATAATTCCGCTGCCAGGAACGAGCTTAACGCGCGCTACGCTGGTCTTACGGCGGCCGGTACCGAGAATTACTGGAGTGGAAATAGTCTTTGCCATGATGATTGCTTCCAAAAATTAACTATGTCAGACCGCCAACGGCGCCGGTTGCTGAGCAACGTGTGGGTGGATAGCGCCAGCATAAACCTTCAATTTCGTAATCGTCGCGCGCCCGAGTCGATTATGCGGAATCATACCGCGCACGGCACGCCGGATGATGTCCTCGGAATTATGACCGCGCAGTTGCTTCGGGGAGAAGCGCTTCTCATTGCCGGGATACTGTGAGTAGGTCATGTACTGTTTGTCGGTTTCTTTCTTACCGGTAAACACGCACTTGGCGGCGTTGACAACGATGACAAAATCACCGGTGTCTACGTGCGCCGTGAACTTTGGATTATGTTTACCACGGAGGATGTTCGCAGCCTGCACGGCGACGCGACCAACCACCTTGCCGTTGGCGTCAATGACGAACCAACGCGGCGTTTGCTCTTCTTTCTTAGCCATGAATGTCTTCATAAAAATATCTACCCCAACTCGAAGAGGTGCAACTTAACTAGCCTGCACGCAGAAGTCAACCCTCAAAATTTGACACCTTGAAATCGCAACCGATTCAATGGCATAAGAAATGAAACCGACCTATGATTGATAACCGATGAACATCGTCCTTGTCGAACCGGAAATTCCGCCGAACACCGGTAATGTCGCACGCTTATGTGCAGCGACCGGCGCAACACTACATCTGGTTGGCCCACTCGGTTTCCGTCTCGACGACCGACAACTCAAACGCGCCGGAATGGATTATTGGGAACACGTCGTTTGGAAATCGTGGCGTTCGTGGGACGAACTGCACACCCAGATACCGGCGACCGCGCAAGTCTTCCTAGTCGAGAACAAAACCGACCGTCTCTATACCGGCGTGCGCTATCAAGCCGATGATTACCTCGTCTTCGGGCGCGAGACGACTGGGTTGCCGCCCACATTACTAGCCGTTTACCGGGATACGACCATTGCCATTCCGCAATTTAACCCCAAGGCGCGCAGCTTAAATCTATCAAACTGCGTTGCCATCGTCCTCTACGAAGCCCTCCGGCAGGTCCGCAGTTTCTAACTGCCTAGTGCTGCGGAATTGCCTTCTTCAAATTGTCGAACAAACCTTTACCGGTTTTCTGCAAGGTCTGACCAGCATCCTTCACCGTCGCGCCAGCACCCTTGATCATTTCACCGGCAACGGCACCAAGCTGGCCAAACACCGTGTCCATGATAAGCTTAGAGATGCTGGTAGATTCGTTCACATCCTTATAAGTGGCATCCACATTGAGACTGAGCTTGGTCTCGTTCGGTTTACCGTCGCTGCTAAAACTTCGCTTGATGACAGTCCCGACATGAATCTTCACCAAGTCCACGCGGTATGACATTTTCTTCTCATCCTTTGGCGCGCCGCTGCCGGTCTGCTTGCTGCCGCTAATAGATTCGGCTCGATTCTGTAGGACGGTCGCATTGCTTTCACCTTTTTCGTTCTTAACAAGATCAACTTCGGCAACATTTACCGTCAACTCCTTGATGTGTGGCGCACGGCGGAGGAATGACATCGTGTCGTAATCCACTCGCACCAACGGCAGTTTTACAAACGTGCCCCCGTGAAACTCAGACGGATTCATCAACTGAAAGTCCCGCACCTCTAGCGTGCCGCTGAATAGACCGATATCCACTGACCCGATTTCCAGTGGGAATCCCGTCATTTTATTCGCCGCGATTTCCACAACTTTGCGAGCAATAAAGTTGCGACACAGGAAGCTAACAACCATCAGTGCCACCAGCACAGTTGCAATTCTGACAAGAATTTTCTTCATGATTTGATTTTACTAGAAATTCGCCGATAATCAACTCCATGCTTCGCCTTGGCGCTCACATGTCAATTACCGGCGGTGTAGACCGCGCGCTCGAGCGCGGCGCATCCATCGGTTGCGAGGTCGTCCAGATTTTCCTGAAAAATAATATGCAATGGGCCGGTAAACCGCTGGCACCCGATGAGATTACCTGTTTCCGTCAGCAGCGCTTACCGGCGTTTGCGCACAGCTCGTACTTGATCAATCCGGCTTCCATGAATCCGGTGTTTCGCCGCAAGTCCATCATTGCGCTCATTGACGAAATTCAGCGCGCCACAATGCTCGGCATCCCGTTTATCGTCCTACATCCCGGCGCGCAAGGCGATCTGCGTGCGGCCGCGCAAAGTCTGGATGAAGCTTTTGCCGCAACAAAACGCAGTCCAGTCAAAATTGCCTTGGAGACAACGGCGGGACAAGGTTCGTGTCTCGGACACCGGTTTGAACAACTGGCCGGCATCCTTGAATTATCCAACCATCCAGCCCGGCTGGCTGTCTGCGTGGACACGTGCCACATTTTCGCCGCCGGTTATGACATCCGCACACCCAGAGGTTACCGGCAAACCGTTTCTGAAATGGAACAAACTTTTGGTTGTGATCGAATCGTGGCGTTTCACCTCAACGACTCCAAGAAACCGCTCGGCTCACGCGTTGACCGACACGAACACATTGGCAAAGGCCACATCGGATTGCCGGCCTTTCGGAGCGTGCTTCGCGACGAACGCTGGCGCGATTTACTGATGATTCTGGAAACCCCAAAAGGCCCAGACTTGGCTGAAGACGTCAAAAATCTGCGTGTGCTCCGCCGCCTGCTCAAATAATAACGGAAGTAAGCGATTGCATTAACGCGTCAAAAATTCTGTCGAGTTGCGCGCCGGTAATGCAGTACGGCGGCATGATGACGATGACGTTACCGATGGGACGCGTCAGCACGCCGCGCTCGCGTAGCGCCCGGCAAATCTTGATACCCATTTGCTCTTCCAATCGGTACGGCCCGACTTCAACCGCACCAATGAAACCGCATTGCCGGACATCCACAACGCCCGGCAACTGTCGGCAGGCTGCCAATCTGGATTTCAAATCGCCAATCTGGATTTGAAGATTCGCCAACACGCGCTCGTCTTCAAAAACTTGAAGATTCGCCAGTGCCGCCGCGCAACCAAGTTGATTACCGGTGTAACTGTGACCGTGAAAAAATGTCTTGAACTCCGCGTACTCGCCGAGAAATGCGTCAAAAATCTCCTTAGTCGCCAGTGTTGCCGCCAATGGCAGATAACCGCCGGTCAGTCCTTTCGCAACTGCCATCAGATCTGGCGTCACGCCTTCGTATTCGCACGCGAACATCTTGCCGGTGCGCCCGAACCCGGTCATCACCTCGTCGGCAATCAGCAATGTGTCTTTGCAGAGCTGACGGACTTCGCGCAACATTCCAGTCGGCCAGAACCGCATCCCGGCCGCACCCTGAATCAACGGCTCGATACACACGCCGGCAACCTCAGCGGACAAAAGCTTCTGTAGTTCCTCAATGTTGCCGGCACGTAAAACTTCAAACGTCAGCGGTTGAAATGTTTTGTGAAAGAGCTGGATGCCGCCGATGCTGACCGCGCCGACGGTGTCGCCGTGGTATGCGTCAGTGAACGCGATGAATTTCTTGCGCTGCGGCTGACCGCGGTGCTGCCAGTATTGCAAAGCCATTTTGAGAGCGACTTCCATCGCCGTCGAGCCGTTGTCGGAATAAAACACGCGCGGTAAACCGGTCAGCTTACTCAACCGCTCCGCCAGTTCGATGGCCGGCACGTTCGATAAACCGAGAAATGACGAATGTGCAATCTGGTCTAGCTGATCTTTGATGGCCTGAGTGATTTTCGGATGCCGGTGGCCATGGAGGTTCGTCCAGATGGAAGAGTTCGCGTCAATATACTCCTTGCCGGCCACGTCGCGCAGCACAGCGCCCTGCCCTGCTTCGATGATGACCGGTTCCTCTTCCAGCCACTGTTTCATCTGAGTGAACGGATGCCAAAGATACCGGTGGTCTGTGTTAGCTAACGAATTTTGCATAAACCTTAAGAAACTGTTGAACGTCTGCGGTCGTATGCGCTGCCGAAACGGTGACGCGCAACCTGGCTTTACCTTTTGGAACCGTTGGATACCGGATCGCCGGCACAAAGATGCCGGCATCAAACAGTTTGCCGGACAATTCAACCGCGGCTCGTTCTTCGCCGACAATTACCGGATGAATTGCGCTTTGCGCGCCCAGCGTGCGGACATTGTCCCAAAGCCGGTCACGCCGTTGCGCACCGTCGTCACTCATCACAAATTCTACCGCCGCCACTGCTGCCGCACAAACAGATGGCGGCAAGGCCGTCGAATAAATCAAACTGCGCGCCCGATTGCGGAGCAAATCAATCAGAAATTGCGAACCGACAACAAATCCGCCGGCGCAGCCGAGCGCCTTGCTTAGCGTGCCGAGCGTGATATCGACTTTGTCTTCGACACCGAGATATTCGGCCAAGCCACGACGGTGTTGACCGAAGACGCCGGTCGCGTGAGCTTCATCAAGCATCAGCCATGCGTCGTATTTCTCCTTCAACGCCACGATCTCCGTCAATGGAGCACAATCGCCATCCATTGAGAAGACCGTTTCCGTGATGATGAGTCGCCGACAGTAATTCGTAGATTGCCGGAGAATCTCCTCAAGCTTGCGGAGATTCAGATGCGGATATACGCGAATCGCCGCACCACTTTGCCGGGCGCCGTCAATGATGCTGGCGTGGTCAAGCTTGTCAAGAATCAACACGTCGCCCTCGCCGACCAGCGCGGTGATAGTGCCGACGTTGGCGGCGTAACCGGAACTAAAGACAAGCGCTGCTTCTTTATTTTTGAAATGCGCGATCTTTTCCTCAAGAAGACGGTACGGTTCCAGATTGCCACACACCAACCGGGATGCACCCGCGCCGACTCCCCACCTAGCGATGGCTTCCGTTGCGGCGTATTTTAGGAGCGAATCGTTCGCAAGGCCAAGGTAATCGTTGCTGGAAAAGTTTAGCAGATCGCGCCCGCCAATTCTGATACGTGCGCCTTGCGCACCGACAACGTCGCGAAATTGACGATAAAGTCCGTCGGCTCGAAGTTGATCCAGTTCTGCGCTAAGTTGATCGTTCAGATTTGACATCCGTTAATCATCATAAATGCAATTGGTTTCTCTGTAAAAACAACTGCTGTGTATGGGTCTGCATCACCATCTACCGTCACGGCAATCAAGTCCGCGGTTGCGCCCACCGCAATCTTGCCTAGCCGGTTAGCTTGATTCAAGGCTGTCGCCGCATTGGTCGTCGCCATTGCCACAATTCGCGACGGTAACCAATCTGGGAACATCCGCGCCAGTTCGCGCATCTCGGCAAATATATCCAGAGTGTCGTTGCTGGCCAAACTATCCGTGCCGAGGCAGACGTTCACGCCGGCCTCCAACAATGACGGTAACGATGCCGGGGCGCGCCGGAAATACCGATGCGTCTTCGGACAATGCACCACACTTGTACCGGTCTCCGCCAACAACCGCACATCATTTGCCGTCAGACAATTCGCGTGTGCCACCAAACAATTCCGTCCCAACACACCGTAGCGGTGCAGCAATTCAACCGGCCCAACCTGTCCACAGTCTGACATGTCGCGCCCTCGGGCATGCA
>JBAXAT010000084.1:0-6861 GCA_037142335.1 Verrucomicrobiota bacterium
GTGAATACCGGTTAATGGCATTGACTCACACGCGGCTCGACAAGATGCACGCGTTTGTCCAGCGCATGATCAAAGATAACGCCATCAAAGCCACTGTCACCGCCACGACTGACCGGCGCGAAGCGCTCAATGGCGCTGACTACGTGGTCGTGATGATTCAATCGGGCGGCGTGACGGAGTTCCGGCAAGACTACGAAATCCCAATGAAGTACGGTGTGGACCAGTGCATTGGCGACACGATGGGACCGGGCGGCGTGTTCCGCGCATTGCGGCACATCCCGGCGCTACTCGAGATCGCCAACGAAATGCGCGAGCTGTGCCCGAACGCGCTCCTATTCAACTACGCCAATCCGATGGCGATGTGTTGCTGGGCGCTCGGCCGGGTGCCAGGCTTGCAGTTCGTCGGTCTTTGCCACGGCGTGCAGACGACGATGGATTTGATCGGTAGTTATACCGGCGTGCCGAAAGACGAAATTGATTTTGTCGCCGCCGGCATCAACCATATGGGTTGGTTCCTCAAGCTCGAGCACAAAGGCAAAGACTTGTACCCGATCCTGAAAAAGAACTTCGAGAAACCCGGTTACTACGTCAACGAAAAGGTTCGCGCTGAAGTCATGCGGCATTTCGGTTATTTCATGACCGAGAGTACCGGCCATCTCTCCGAGTACCTGCCTTATTTCCGTAAAAATCAGAAAGCACTTGGACGGTATTGCGACGAGCCAGCGTTTGGTGGTGAGACCGGCGCGTACTACAAATACTGCGCGATGCTCGCCGAGAAATACACCAAGACCGACCCGCTCTCAATCGAGTCCACCAAGCTAAGTCCGCGTAGCGCGGAGTATTGCTCGCACATTATCGAAGCCAAGGAAACCGGCCAGATCTTCCGGCTCAATGGCAACATCCGCAACGATGGGTACATAACGAACCTCCCGAACGGCTGCTGCGTTGAAGTCCCGATTTACGTGGATCGGACCGGCCTGCATCCGACTGTTGTTGGCAACCTGCCGCCGCAATGCGCCGCGTTGAACATGACCAACGTCCTCGTCCAAGGACTTACGGTGGAAGCCAGCTTCACCGGCGATCCCGAACTGGTGATGCAAGCCGTCGCGCTCGATCCGCTCACGGCTGCCGTGCTCACGCTGCAAGAAATTCGCGACATGGTGGCGGAGATGTTATTGGCCGAGCAAAAGTACCTGCCGCAATTCGCTGGCAAGACCTTGCGCCCTGTTCCGACGATCAGCATTCCGAAAAACGTCAAACGCGCCGAGGTACCTCTCGATCCCGCACTGGCGATTGCTAACCGGTTTGGTAAACTAGCTAAAGGGTGAATGTTACCGGTGGTGCGCCGTAGTTTGCGGCAATGGTCTCTGTCCTGGTGGTTTGTTGGCTGCTAACGAGCACATATTAACAAGCTGAACTATAAGTGACATAGCGCCCAACTCAGAAGCATGCTCGCCACCTGACTGAGCAACGACGGTGGCAAAGCGCTTTTTCCAATAGTTATTCACCGTTTCGCGTTGGAAGGTTTCAGCTAATTTATGACAGACCGTGACAGATGTTTAATCCACAGGCTTGTGCATTCATTGTTTACTCTCTGTTCGTCAATTCAGAACAAGCCCAACGCGCACCGGAGCAGTGCGTCAAAGTAATTCGATATTACGCTTGGGAGCGCCGTAACGTTCGAGTGCCGGTACGTGGTCATAGATTGGCAGGTCAGGCGGAACAGCCGGATCCCAGCAACCAAAGACACGACCAGCCAGCGTGCCGAAGAGCGCATTGCCAATCGGTTTGAGGTGGGCCGAATCGCGCATGATAGTCCGGTAGGTCGTTAAGTCCTCATTTTGCCAAGTAGAAAACCAAGAATATTGGTCAATTAAGCCGGCATTGGTCTCGGTGGCAACTTTGCGGACGACATTCATATAGGCATCAAATCCCACTCCAGCTTCCGGCAGCATGGCGTAGTAAGTCTGGAAGGCAACGACGGCGCCGGCACCACGCAGGATGGCTTCAAGTTGGCGCAGGTTTGACTCGAAGTCGGCCAATGTGTGGCGCTGAAAGTAATCATTCCCGCCAATGGTGATGATGACGAGGTGCGGCTGAATCGGCAAGACGTCACGATGGACGCGCGTGAGCAAGTCGACAGCCGTGTTGCCGCCGATGCCGGCGTTCAGCGTCTGCACGTGGTGACCGACAGAAGCGTGGAAAATACAAGCCAGCCAACACGGCCAGCCGTGCCGGCCATCACTGTGCCAACCAATTTCAGTATTGCTTGAACCAAACGCGACGACCCGGAAGGTCTCTTGGCCAACTTTTGAGCGCCATTGTTTCATCAACAAGGGAAGTTGATTCATAATTAAGTCGTGAGGATAATGGTCTCGATGGAATTGTCAATCCCGCGCCGGTCTGTTAATACCGGTCAATATGAAAACAATAGATTGGATGTGGTTTAGCTCGCTGGGATTAGGTGCAGGATTTTTAGCTGGATGGTTAGGCATCGGCGGCGGGGCGTTGATGGTGCCGGTAATGATCATTGCATTTGGGGTGGACACAAAGATTGCCATTGCCACATCACTGGCGGCGATTGTGCCGATTGCCATCGCGGCGGCTGGCAAGCATTGGATTGGCGGCAAAGTGGATTGGCATATAGCCGGACCGATGATGGTAGCCGGCATTGTCGGCGGCGTGCTTGGCGCGTGGATGCTCGACAAAGTTTCCACTGACTGGACTAAGCGCGCCCTAGCGATTTTTCTCGTCTATTCCGCTGTGCGTCTGTGGATGACAACGATGCGAATCCGGTAAACAGCCGTTTGCTACTTATCGCCGCGTAACTTACCGGTAATCAACGGCACGAGGTCAGCAATCTTGACGCGCTCTTGCTTCATGGTGTCGCGGTCGCGGAGCGTGACGGTGTCGAGTAGTTCGGGACCTTTTTCACCGAGCGTATCGAAGTCAACCGTGACACACCACGGCGTGCCTTGTTCGTCTTGGTACCGGTAACGTTTACCAATGTTGCCACGGTCGTCCCATTCCGTAGTGAATTGCGACTGGAGCAGCTCAAAGACTTGCCGGGCTTTTTCGACAAGCGGCGGTTTGTTACGCAGCAGAGGGAAGACGGCCACTTTTACCGGCGCGATGCGTGGGGCAAACTTCATGACGATGCGCACATCGCCGGGAGCGACTTCTTCCTCGGTATAGGCAGAGCAGAGCAGAGCAAGGCAAATACGGTCAACACCGGCGCTCGGTTCGACGACGTGTGGAATGTATTTTTCCTTCGTCTCGTCATCGAAATATTCCATGCTCTTGCCGGAGAATTTCTGGTGCTGACTGAGATCGAAATTGCCGCGGGCGGCGATGCCTTCGAGTTCCTGCACTCCGAATGGGAAGGCGAACATAACATCAAGGCACGCGCTGGCGTAGTGGGCGAGTTCTTCTTTTTTGTATTCGTAGACGCTGAGCTTCTCTTTCGGCAGGCCGATGGTCTCGTACCATTTGAGGCGTTCGGCAACCCATTTCTGATGCCAATCTGCGTCGGTACCGGGTTTGATGAAGAACTCGAGTTCCATCTGCTCGAATTCCCGACTACGGAAAGTGAAGTTTCGTGGATTGATTTCATTGCGGAACGCTTTTCCAATTTGCGCAATGCCGAACGGAATCTTTTGCCGAGAAACGCTGAGGACGTTTTGGAATTGAACAAAAATTACCTGTGCGGTTTCCGGGCGGAGATAAACTTTGTTAGACTCATCCTTCACCGGGCCGGCGTGCGACTCGAACATGAGATTGAATTGCCGGGCCTCGGTGTAGTCGTGCGGGCCGCCTTCTGGGCATTTGGTCTCCGGCAACTGATCGGCGCGCCAGCGGCCTTTGCATTTTTTGCAGTCCACCATCGGGTCACTGAAGCTGGTGACGTGGCCACTCGCTTCCCAGACGCGCGGGTGGGTGATGATCGTACCATCAATGCCCACGACATCAGGCCGGCGGCGGACGGTGTCATTCCACCAGGCGTCGCGAACATTTCGCTTCAACTCGGCACCCATCGGGCCATAGTCCCAAAAGCCGTTGATACCACCGTAGATTTCGCTGGATTGGAATACGAAGCCGCGCCGTTTGCAGAGGGCGACGATCTTGTCCATCAGATTGACTGGTTTGGTATCCGCCATAGTGGGCGGACTATGGCGAAAGGCTTACGGCAAGTCAAGGTCACGGCGTTTTTAAACTTGCACCGGTTACTTTTGTCTAATATCAGTACCGACCGTATCTTTAAGGAGAAAACACATGAACCGATATCTAAAATTATTGATGTGCGCATTGCTAGTGGCGACACTGTTGGCCCCTATCAGTCTGATAGCAGCCCCGCCTGCTCCAGTTAAGAAGGAAAAACCAGCCAAGGTCTACGCCAAGATTTCGTCTGTGGACACGGTAAAAAACACAGTCACAATCACCGGCACTAACGGTAAGGACACTACATATACCGTGAGTTCAGGGACAACGATTTCTCTAGACGGCGAATCAGTCAAGCTTTCTTCCCTGACAGCCGACCTACGTGTGGACATCAACGTCAGTGTAGGCAAGCTGACACGCCTTGCTGCCACCACACCACCGGAAGAGAAGCCGGATAAGCCGACGGCCAAGAAAAAGTAAACCGCGTCTTAAATTACCGTTGCTGATGCTTAGCGAAGCTGTCTCGTAACTCATCCGTCGAGCAGGTGGCTGTTCCGACTTTACCAACAACGATACCGGCGGCGTGGTTCGCAATTTCTGCCGCCTCAACCGGCTTTGCGCCGGCGGCCAATGCCAGTGTCAGCGTCGCAATCGCCGTGTCACCGGCGCCGGACACATCAAACACTTCCTGCGCCACTGTTGGAATGTGATGCGGCTGTTGACCGGACCGGAACAAACACATGCCGTGCTCACCAAGCGTAATCAGCAGATTTTCCGGCTGCCATTGCCGGAGTAATTTCGCGCCGCACTTGAGCAACGACGCGTCGGCTAGCACGTTATCAAGCGCCGGTGGATTGGTCAGACCGGCGGCGGCAAACGCTTCGGACCGGTTAGGCGTAATTGCCGTCAGCCCGCGATACCGGAGCAGTTGCCGGGCATTCGGGTCGGCAGTGGTAATCTTGCCGGCGCGCTGGGTGGCGCGGTGCAGCGCATTCAACACCGACTGAATCAGCACGCCTTTGCCGTAATCTTCAAAGATCACTGCCGCACCGGCCGATAGTTGCGTCTGAAAATTTTTGAGCAGCTGTTGTTGCAAAACCGGGCTGAGCGGCTGGGTCTGTTCCTTGTCAAATCGGACGATTTGTTGGTGCTGGGCCACGACGCGCGTCTTGACGGTCGTAGGACGGTTGGCGTCAACGACCAGACCATCGGTCTTAACGCCTTGGTCGCGCAATAACGCACAAAGCTGTTCGCCGGCAGCGTCTTTGCCGACACTACCGAGCACGGTTACGCTGCCGGTCAGGGCGCGAAGGTTGCGCGCGACGTTGGCCGCGCCGCCGGGAAAGAATGATTCGCGCTGGACTTCCACAACCGGTACCGGCGCTTCCGGTGAGATGCGCGCGACCCGGCCCCAGATGAAATGGTCGAGCATCACATCGCCGACGACGAGGATGTGTTGGTGGGCGAATTGACGGAGAATTTTATTGAGCCGGTCGGGTTTCATTGAAGTTGTTCCATCACTGCGGCGGCCCAGAGCGGGACGAGCAGCTCGTGGTGGCCGATGAGGTAATAGCCGTGGCCACCTTTGTGCGTCGGGCGTTTCACCACGTTCTCAGTCGGCCGATAATGACGCTGCATATCGAATGTCGCCGTCGTGAAATGGTCCACGGTATTGCCGAGATTGCGGGCGATGGTCAACGCCTTCAGAAAAACTTCCGGCAGGATTACCGCCGAGCCGATGTTAATGACGACGCCACCTTCGAGTTGCGCGACTGCTGCTGTGAATTTTTCAAAATCGAGATAACTGGCTTCGCCCAACACCGCACCGTCTGCGGTCGGATGCTGGTGGATGATGTCGGTACCAATGGCAATATGGATAGTGACCGGTACGTTGCTGGTCACGCCGGCGTGGAGGAGGCTGAGCTCCTTGCAGCGGAACGAACCTTTGACAACCGCTTCACCAAGCGCGCGGCCGGCACCGATACCTTGCTGGACGCCGGTAGCAAACGCGGCATTCATCAGCCGGCCAGTCTCGTCACACATACCAAAACTGCCGTCGTCGAGACCGTGCTGGACGTCCTCGCTGGTTGCGCCGATGAGGGCAAGCTCGAAATCATGAATCGCGCCGGCACCATTAAGCGCGATGGCATTGACAATGCCACGGCGCAGCAGTTCGATCAAAACCGGATTGAGCCCGCACTTGATGACGTGCGCGCCCATCATCAGGATTAACGGCCGGTGATTGCGAACAGCGGCAACAGTCGCGTCCACAACCGCGTGAAAATCATTACCGGCTAGGATGCGCGGCAGCGAATCGACAAACTGGGCGAAGCTACTGCCGGGCTTCCAGATTTTGGCAAGATTATTGGCTTGGACTTTGTTATCACGTTCCCGGAGCGGGTAAGTGCGGATGGCGGCAAAATCGAGTGGTGGAAAATCCATATCAATGTTTTGTTAAAATTTGTTTAGACGAAGCTACCGCCTCAATTCCAGCGAGTACTAATTTTATGGTGCCATATTTCATCTGCGTGACCAACATCAACGGCAACTTGCGCACGTCGTCGCTAATCCAAAACCACATCCGACCGCCTCCAGAAGCAACGATGTTGAGCGTCGGATTCGGCTCAATCCGCAAGGCCGATATATCGCCAATCGGGCGAAAGTAAAGCGTTTTACGTTGGTCAGGCCGCGCTGCCACATCAT
>JBAXAT010000085.1:0-6828 GCA_037142335.1 Verrucomicrobiota bacterium
AGGACGGCGTGTTATGGGAAATTCCCGATTCGGAATTTTGTCACACATCCTTAACGACATCGCGCCCGGTGTTGGTTCTGCCGAAGCGACCAAGGCCACGGCAACGTTTTCCATCGCAAATGAGGTTGTTAAAACCGACGACTTAAAGGTCGATGCCGGCGCGTTCGTCATCACCAGTAATGGGAAAATTGGTTTTGATGGCCAGTTGGACTTTCGCGTGCAAGGCCAATTTCTAAGCAACCTACCCGGTATCAACATTGTCACGTGGTTCTTGAAAAATATTTTTGAGTATAAAATTGGCGGCACGATTGGTAACTACACCTACCGGCCTGTCAACTTGCCTAAAGAAATTATGCCGCATACCACAGGCGAAAAGAACCTGCTGCCTACCGAATAACTCATGCGCGTTGAACTTATCAATACCGGCAGCGAGCTACTGCTTGGCTTCACCATCAACACCCACGCCAACTATATCGCCCGGAAACTTGGTGAGATCGGCCTGCGCCTTGTTCGCCAAACCACCGTCGCCGACGACCGCACTGAAATGCGGACTATCGTTGCCGACGCGCTGGGTCGGAGTGACATCGTCCTGATTACCGGCGGACTCGGACCGACTAGTGACGATTTTACACGCAATGTAGTAGCTGAACTACTCGGCCACACGCTGTACCGGGATGAGACGGTAGTCGCACAAATCACTGAGCGCTACCGGCAGAGGGGCATGCCATTGCGTGAACAAATCCTCGTCCAAGCGCAAGTGCCGGTCGGCGCGCAAGTCCTCACCAATCTTCACGGCACCGCGCCTGGCTTGGTGCTCGAACATGCCGGCAAGCAAATCTTTCTACTACCCGGTCCGCCGCGCGAACTTTATCCAATGTTTGAAAACCAGGTATTACCGCGCCTGCCACGCCGCGAGCGCTTGGACTGCCGGGTCTTCAAAGTTGCCTGCCTGCCGGAATCAGTTATCGAACAAACCGTTGCACCCGTGCTGACTGACCTGCCGGAACTCGAACTTGGCTATTGTGCGCGGATGGGCGAAGTTGAGGTCCGGGTAATCGCTCCACCGGCCACCGCCTCTGAAGCCGAACGACGGATCCGCGCCGCGCTCGGCGACAACATTTTCGGCACGCACGCTGACCAGTTGGAAGAAGTTGTTGTCAAACTGCTCAGCCGCGCCGGTCAGACCGTCGCCACGGCGGAGTCCTGCACCGGTGGACTAATTGCCCACCGACTTACAAGTGTCAGCGGCGCGAGCGTGGTCTTTCCAGTTGGCTACGTCACGTACAGCAACGGACCTAAGATGCAGTTGCTGGGTGTTCGGGAAGAAACACTCCAAACCCACGGCGCTGTCAGCGCAGAGACTTGCCAACAAATGGCGGAAGGCGCCCGGCTTCGCGGTGGTGTTGATTTTGCTTTGAGCGCGACCGGGATTGCCGGCCCGACCGGTGGCACGGCGGAGAAACCGGTCGGCCTGGTTTTCATCGGCCTAGCCGCGCCAGACGGAACGACGGTTGTGCGGCATCACTTCCTACTCGACCGTGAAACTTTCAAGCAGCTTGTCTCGCAGTACGCAATTGACATGCTCCGACGGAAAGTGCTGAAAGAGTAGAGGTAACCTCGTGGTTGCCAGCTTCGCCTCAAAACAAACCGGGCGGTTCCAAAGAGGCTAGAACTTGCCGGTAATGGGCTGGAACGGAATTCTAGCCCCACGGAAATTGGCAAAACTAGCCATTTTGACCAGAAACTGTGAACATTGACTCCGAGTGTAGAGAGGTAGAGATTCTTCGACAAACATCAGAATGACAGCTGGTCTGTTCTAATGGCAGGCCTACTTTAACTTCGTTTGTAGTTCGGAAATTTGCTGTTCGAGTGCCCGAATCTTAATAAGCATTTCCGGCAGACGTTGCGTGGCGGCGTTGATCTTTTTAAATTCCTTGTGCGGCACAGCTGGGGCACCGAGCATGAAAAAACCGGGCGACACGTCCTTGGTGACACCGGCTTGCGCCATGATGATGGACTTGTCGCCGATGGTAAGGTGGCCGGCAATGCCAACTTGACCGGCAATAGTGACGTAGTTACCAACAATCGTACTGCCGGCCATGCCGACGAGTCCGCAAATAATGCAGTGCTCTCCGATAACGCAGTTGTGGCCAATCTGAACGAGGTTGTCAATTTTTGTGCCCCGGCCGATGCGTGTAGTACCGAACCGGGCCCGGTCAATGGCAGTGTTGGCACCGATTTCAACGTCGTCACTAATTTCAACATTGCCAAGCTGAGGAATCTTTTTATGCCGGCCCTCGACCATTTCAAAACCAAAACCATCGGCACCGAGGACAACGCCAGCATGGAGAATCACCCGGCAACCGATAACGGTGTACTCACGCAATGTGACGTTGGAATGAAATATGCAATCCGTTCCAATTCGACAGCCGGTGCCAACGAAACTGCCGGCGCCGATGACTGACCTGTCACCGACAACGGCATCTGCTTCAATGACGACGTGCGGTTGAATCGAAACGTTTTCACCGAGTTTGGCAGTCTGAGCAATTACCGCTGTCGGATGGATACCGGGCACAAAGCGAACCGGTGGTGGTGTAATTTTTTCGACAAGCCGTGCAAACGCCGGCATTGGATTTTCGACAACAATCAACACGGCCGGCAGTTGGTCGACAACACTGTCGGCCAACGCTTGAGTCAACAAAATAACAGAAGCTTGCGTGGTTTTAAGTGCTGCAGCGTATTTGGAATGCCCAATAAAGGTGGCATCGCCGTGTCTAGCTTCCTTGATACCGGCGACACCGGTCACAACTGTGTCCGAATTGCCAGTGAGCGTCCCGCCGGTAATAGCAACAATATCGCGGGCGGTTAGCTGCACGATTATTTCTTCTCGGCCGGTTTGTTGGAGCTTTTTTCTTCGACCTTAGGCGATTCAGTCGGCTTGTTCTTGTTAAGAACCTTGAGCATATCTTCAGTAATATCAATGGAGTCTTGTGAGTAGATAATTGTCGGTTCACCGTTAGCTGTGTTGCCAGACTTATCAAAAACGATTCCGTAGCCGGCATCACGGGACTCTTTCAGGACGATCTCTTTGATTTCCTTTATGATGTTCTGGCGCATCCGTTGAGTCTGTTGGTCGAGCATCTGACGATGGCCGGCGCGATACTCCTCAATGTTGCGCTGCATCGCCTGGGTCTCAGTCAGCTTGTCCTGAATCGCTTTTTTCTTTTGTTCGCGGACTTCTGGGGTGTACTCAGTCTTGTCCTGCTCTTCGCGTAGCTTGTTGAGATCGTCAACTAATTTCCGGTATTGCGCCAGCATCTCATCATGCTCTTTGTTGAAGAGCTCGGCGGTATCTTTCAGCTTGGCAGAGGCAACAGGTGTCTTGTAGTACTCAGTGAATAGCCGGTTAAGATCAATGGTGGCAATTCGTCCGCCAGGCGCTTGGGCGAATAGCGAGCCATGGACTACCAAACTTGCCAAAGCGACACCAAGTAGTTGTTTTATTTGTTTGTGCATATGTTTATTCCTTTCGTTGTTAATTATATCAAAATTGAAAGCCGCTACTAAACTGAATTTTACCAGTCTTACCAGTCTGGCTATCAGTCTGGATTGGATAACCATAATCCAAACGTAATGGCCCAACCGGTAAATTCAATCGCACACCCAAGCCAGCATCCGATTTTATATCGCTGACGCTAAAACTATATGAGTTTCTTTCCACTTCGCCAATATCAAAAAACACCGCGACACGCACGCGTTCCACAACCGGTATGGAGTACTCCGCCATAGCATTTACCGTAGTGTTGCCACCCACTGGCTGACCATTAACGTCCTTGGGTCCGACACTTCCGTACGTGAACCCTCGCAATGAATTCGCACCGCCAAGGAAATACCGGTCAAACAACGGCACATCATTAACCTTGACTGTGCTCCCGTCAATTTCAGTCACAGTCCCTCCTGAACCCTCTGTGCTACCAAAGGCACTAACAGTCCCAATCGCCCCGAGGATTTGCAAGACTTGCTTGTCGAAGAATGGAAAAAATATCGTCGATTTTGCGTTCAGTTTGTAATCGGCCACATTACCACCAAGCGGCCCGCCAGCCAGTTCCACCGACAATTCCGAACGCATACCTCGTGTCGTCAGAAATACGCTATCGCGCATATCATGCACTAACGATAACAGCATCGAACTGCGCAATCTAGAGCCACTTTGCGACTGCAATTCTTCCGAAGCAGTATCGCTGACACCATAGTTGATGTCTTGAATTGTGTATTGGGCTTGCGCACGCAGAAAGTCGTTCAAGGCTTTTTCGAGTCGTAGGGAAGTACCCGTCCGTTGTTCTGAGAATTCACTACTCAGGTAACTGCTCTGAGTATGGAATAAATCCCAACCTAGCAATAGTCGTTGGTCGAGAAACCACGGCTCAGCCAACGAAATAATGTAGTCTTGCCGCTTTAAGCCCAACTGCATGCGCACTCGCGCTTTTTGACCAGCACCGGTAAAGCTTGGCCAGTTGAATAGGTCAAAATTACCCTGCGAGACCTCCACAAACCCCATAAGATTGTCGACGGAACTAAAACCGGCGCCGAATGTGACATTCCCAGTACGTTGCTCTTCTAGTTGAATTGCGACGTCACGATGATTTGGAATTGATGTCGGCTCTGGTGTCGCGTCAATCTTGGAGAAGTAGCCGAGGTTCTTGAGCCGCTCTTTGCTGGCATCAACCTTGACCGTGTTGTAAATGTCACCCGGCGCAACCGCAAGTTCCCGACGGATTACTTTATCCTTGGTCTTCGTATTGCCACGGATGACAATCTTTTCGATGTAAGTGAGTTCACCTTCTTGCAGAGTATAAATGAGGTCGAGCTGGCCGGTCTCGACATTAGCGTCACGTTTTGAATTGATGCGTGTGTCCAAATAACCACGACCACCATAGTAATCTTCTAGTGCCTTAATATCTTTTGACAAACCATCAGGCGTAAAAACCTTACCGCTTGTCATCTTGAGAAGTTTTTGGAGCTGAGTCGCTGGGAATAACTTGCTTCCTTCAATCTTGACTGTGCCGATTTTGTATTGCTGACCTTCAAACAAATTAATATGCACAATCAACCATTGTTTTCCAACTCGCTCAATGCGCGTCTCTTTAATTTCTACGTCAATGTAGCCTTTCGACCGGTAGTGGTCGCGAATCTTCTCTAAATCCTCCACAAATTGTTCATCTTTTAACACGCCGGAGCCGGCCATCCACGACCCCCACCAGCGCCGCTTGGTTTTGACGAGTTTGAGCAATACCGGTGCCTTGACTGACTTATTACCGGTAATTTGGATGGCCTTAATAAAGACCCGGTCGGCTTCCGTGACCTTGAATTTTAAAATCGCCTTGCCGGTATCCCTGTCGATACTACTGATTGGCTCGACCTTGGCATCCGGGAACCCAGCTTTCTGGTACACTTCTACCATCTTGGCAGCACTCTCGTGGGCCTTACGCTCGTCTAATACGTCACCGACTTTCAGTTTGACCTCGCGCTTGAGCCGCTCATTGCGAATTAACTTGCCACCTTCAACTGTGATTTCCTTGAGTGATGCCTTACCGGTCACCTGATAAACCACGCGTACGCCATCCTTGATTTGTTCCTCCAATACACGTACATCGAGAAAAAAACCGGTTCCAATCAATGCTCGAACATCCTGCTCAATCGTGTCATGCAACCTGGACTTACCGACGCTCGTTTGGATATTGGCACGCACAATGGCGCGATTGACGGTTTCTGGCCCGACAAACCGAATCTCAATTTCGCGAACCGTTGGCCCTTCTTCTTCTATCGCCCAGACTGAGAAGCACGCTGCACAACAGATCAATAATATTAACCACCGTTTCATTCCGCCTCCTTGTCGCCTGGTAAATCTTCGTTACTTACGCGCGCTGCGTCCTCAAATCGCGTATATTCGCTAATAAAGCTAAGGTTGATGTCGCCGGTTGGACCGCTGCGTTGTTTGGCGATGTGCAACGTTGCTTGGCCTTTCAGTTTCTCACGGCTCTCGGCGTCTTCCTCGTAAAGCTCTTTGCGAACTAACAAACCGACTACGTCTGCATCCTGTTCCAGTGAACCGGATTCACGCAAGTCCGCCATCCGCGGTTTACCTTCACGCGTTTCGGGTTGTCGGTTAAGTTGGCTTAGGATGATGATTGGGATATTTAATTCTTTCGCTAGCGCCTTGATGCCGGAAGAAATATCAGCGACTTCGACTTGTCGGCTCTGGTCAGCACGCCGGGATGGCGCTTTCATAAGTTGAAGGTAGTCAATCACGAGCAATTGAATTTTGTATTGCTGACACAATCGCCGGGCACGGGCACGGACTTGATTAATCGCTAGACCGGCCGTGTCGTCAATGTACAATGGCGCCTTCATCAACTCGCTCGCGGCTGTCGTCAGCTTCGGAAAATCCCGCTCAGACATAAAGCCGTCGCGTATGTTTTTCATGTTTACCCGAGCCCGGGAACACAACATGCGCTTGACAAGTTCGTCGGACGACATTTCCAAACTAAACACACCAACAGGAATATTCTGATCAATGGCAACGTTCTCGGCAATGTTCATGGCCAATGACGTTTTACCCATGGACGGCCGGGCCGCGATAATAAAAACGTTGCCGCCGTGCAACCCAGACGTGAGCTTGTCGAGATCGCGGAAGCCAGTCGCCAGACCAGATACCGCACCTCGTTGATCTAACAGTTTCTCGATATTTTCCATCGCCTTTTTGACAAATTCGTTAACCGGCCTAGCACCAGTCGTTGTCTTTTCGGCGTTGATATTAAAAATCTGCTG
>JBAXAT010000086.1:0-6803 GCA_037142335.1 Verrucomicrobiota bacterium
CCAAAATGGCCGAGCCGAGGCAGAGAAGGAGCGAAAAGACGGCAACGGCACATTGTGCCGAGGCGAAGGTCATTTTGGCGCCCTGCGAGGTTTTAGAGGGGGGTGAAAAAGAGGAAAAAGCAAGGTTTGAGACAAGAAAATTGTCTGAAGCTTTGAACAACGACCTGTCAAGGTTGCTCTACTTGCAGGAAGCTCGCTCGCGCGCTTCGCGCGCTCACTCGCCGTGTGTTTCGTCCGCTCGCACGCTCCGCGCGCGAGCTCTCACGTCACCGTTACATCAGCTACCGCTTGAAAAGGCGAAGTGATCCGGCAATTCAAAGCCGCCGGTCTCGGCTCAATTCCCGGTGGCGGCGCGGAGATTCTCGTGGATGCGGTGCGGAAACGCATCGCGCCATTGAAATGTACTGGCCAGCAATGGCTCGCTGTGATGGAAGAAGCACACCGGCAAGGATTGAATTCGTCGGCGACGATGATGTTTGGCCACGTCGAAACGGTGGAGGACCGGATTGAACATTTGAATCTGCTCCGGCAATTGCAGGATCGCACGCACGGATTCACGGCGTTCATTTGCTGGACGTTTCAGAGTGAAAACACCCGACTGCACGCCGCGCCGGTCGGCGCGGCGGAGTATTTGCGGACACAAGCAGTGGCGCGAATTTTTCTCGATAATTTTCCGAATGTGCAGTCGAGCTGGGTCACGCAAGGGCCGCAGATCGGCCAAGTCGCGTTGAAGTTTGGCGCAAATGATTTCGGCAGCGTGATGATGGAAGAAAATGTCGTCTCATCTGCCGGCACGGCGTTCCACACCGACGAAGCCACGATTCGCAGGCTAGTCACGGAAGTCGGTTACGAACCACACCGGCGCAATAACTGGTATCAACTACAGGACATGCCGACCTAATATGCGCATCCTGTTTATTGGCACTGCGAAACTCGCTGGCCCGTGTCTGGAAGCGGTTCACCGCCTTACCAACCACGAAATCATTGGTGTCATCACCCAGCCAGACAAACCCAAAGGCCGGTCACTCCAACTTTCTCCGCCACCGGTCAAAGTCACCGCCGTCAAACTCGCCTTACCGGTCTCACAACCGGTAAAAATCCGGGAAGCCGTAGAAGAAATCCGCGCCCAACGACCGGATTTAATCGTCGTCGTCGCCTATGGCCAGATCTTGCCGAAAGCGTTATTGGAAATTCCGGCGCGCGGCTGCATCAACGTCCACACCTCACTGCTGCCGCGTTGGCGCGGCGCATCGCCGATTCAATCCGCAATTCTTGCCGGCGACCGCGAGACCGGCGTGACGACAATGTTAATGGACGAGCAACTCGACCACGGCGACATCATTCTCCAGCGCCGGGAACCAATTCGCTCAGATGATACCGGTGCGACATTGCACGACCAGCTAGCCGCGCTCGGTGCGGAACTGCTGTCGGAAACCCTCACGCTCGCCGACTGGCCGCGCCGTCAGCAAGACGAAACGCAAGTCACCCATGCCAGGAAATTCACGAAAGCAGATGGCCGGATTGACTGGGCAAAATCTGCCGCAGAAATTGACCGGCAAGTCCGCGCGTTCAATCCGTGGCCCGGTGCGTTCACCGACCGGGACGGAACTTTGCTCAAAATTTGGAACGTCGAGCTGTTGTCAGCTCCGGCAATCGGCATTGACATCGTCAACACCGGCGCCGGCGCATTGCGATTACTGGAAGTTCAACCGGCCGGCGGAAAGCGAATGAGTTTCGCCGCCTACGCCCGCGGCCGCAAACTTGGGTAAGTGGATTGCTTTAGGCTATGACGCTCACACAGAAACGTTTTCTACCGTGGGCCATCGTGGTCGGCGTGCCGGCGTTAATTTATATCGCGCTGCTGTTAGTCACACCGGTCTGTGGTTATATTGTCGGTTACGCCGACCAGCAACCGCCATTGCGCGCAACACGTCTGCCCAATGGTTGGGCGCCGGAGAACATTGATGTGATTCGCCGTCTGGCCAAGCTACATTTCGACAACCGTCCGCTCTTAAGTAAACGCTACTGGCCGGAGCCGGCGGTGATTGAGGAGCGAACCGACTGCTGGATAGTCGGCTTCGGCAGTAAGACACCGCTTTATGAGTTCCTCGGTTACCGGCAAGCGGCGCGACCGGACGGGATGATGTTCTTCACGATTGACAAGGCCGATTTCCGGACGCGGTTTGGCATTTGGAGCCAGTGAATAAACAACCGTGGTTCTGGGTGGGATTTCTGGAGATTGCCCGCGTGGGCTTCACTGGAAGTGCTAAATTGCTAACCGCCAGTGAAACCCGCCACGGTCAAGGCTACTTCTTTTTCTTGGATTTCACCGCGACCTTCTTACCTTTTGCTGCTACTTTTTTCTTGGCTGCCATGTGCACGTCACCCCACTTTCCGCTCCAATCAGAGCTTCATTAGTGGACAGCGTGGACTTGTATTCACCGATTAGCGAGCCCAATCGCAATAAATCGCGGACAAAACGCAGGCAACTGGCATTCAGCCTTTTGACCGGTAACTACAAAATCCAACAACTAATCAGTGCTTCTTCTCCGCCTCCGCGCCCTCCGCAGCTTCTTCCTGCTGCTCACTGATGACGCGCGCGATGGCGACGAGTTTGTCGCCTTCGTTGAGGTTGATGAGCTTGACGCCTTGAGTATTGCGACCGCAGAGGCGGATGGCTTTGCAACCGGTCCGGACGGTCTGACCCTGCGAGGTGCTGAGCATCACTTCGTCATTGTCGGTGACGCTAAGCGCGCCGACGACGGAGCCGACTTTGTCGGTGGTCTTGATGGTGATGATGCCTTTACCGCCACGCGATTGTTTCCGGTATTCATCGAACGGAGTGCGTTTGCCGATACCTTGATCGCCGGCAACCAAGAGCGCGGCGTTGGGATCAACAATTTCAATACCGACGACATAGTCGCTTTTCTCGGGGCGGATTCCCCAGTTACCAACGGAAGCACGACCCATGTCGCGGACGTCGTCTTCATGGAACCGGATACTCATACCATCCTTGGTCACTAAGACGATATCGTTGTTGCCGCTGGTCATCCTGACGCCGATAAGCCGGTCGTCTTTCTCAATGGTGATGCCGATGATGCCGCCTTTGCGGACGTTCTGGTAGGCGCTGAGAACAGTCTTCTTAACAATACCGGCTCTTGTGGCCATCAGGAGGTAATCTTTGTCGGTGAATTCTTTAATGCGCAGTAGCGCGGCGACTTTCTCGTCGGGCCGGAGTTCGAGGAAATTGGCGATGGATTTGCCTTTGGCGGCACGGCCCATTTCCGGTAGCTCATAAACTTTCTCGACGTAGACACGACCGTCCTCGGTGAAGAACATGATGAAGTCGTGCGTGGAACAGACGAAAAGATGTTCAATGAAATCGTCATCGCGCTGTTCCATACCCATCACACCTTTGCCGCCGCGCCGCTGGCTCCGGTAGGCACTGACGGCAGTGCGCTTAAGATAGCCTTGGTGACTAATGGTGACGATGCACGGCTCGTTGGCAATGAGGTCTTCGATGTTAATTTCGCCTTCGTCGGCCACGATGTCGGTACGGCGGGCGTCACCGTACTTCTCTTTGACGGCGAGCAATTCGGTCTTTACGAGGGCCATCAACTTCTTCTCGCTGGCGAGCAGGCCCTTCAAATATTCAATGAGCTTGATGAGTTCGAGGTATTCCTCTTCAATCTTGTCGCGTTCGAGGCCGGTCAGTTGGTAGAGCCGCATGTCGAGGATGGCGTTGGTCTGAATCTCGGAGAGTTTAAACTTCGTCATCAACTTCTTTTGCGCATCAGCCCGGTCGTCAGCGCCGCGGATGATCTTGACGACGGCATCGATGTTGTCGAGCGCAATGCGGAACCCTTCCAGAATGTGGGCGCGTTCCTCCGCCTTCAGCAGATCGAACTTCGTCCGCCGGGTAATGACTTCCTTGCGGTGTGCAATATAGCACTCGAGCATCTGTTTGATGTTCATGATGCGCGGCCGACCGTGGTCGATTGCGAGCATTATTACGCCAAACGTGTCTTCGAGTTGCGTGTGCTTGTAGAGATTGTTGATGACGACCTTCGGAATGGCATCGCGCTTCAGCTCGATGACGATGCGCATTCCTTCCTTGTTGGACTCGTCGCGGATGTCGGAGATGTCCTCAATCTTCTTCTCGTTGACCAACCGGGCGATATTCTCAATCAACGTCGCCTTATTCACGTTGTACGGAATCTCGCTGACGATGATGCGTTCCTTGCCGCCCTTGACTTCCTCGACGCCGACGCGCCCGCGCATCTTGATGCTGCCGCGGCCAGTGAGTAGATAATCTTTGATGCCCTGCTTGCCGCAAATCAACCCACCGGTCGGGAAGTCCGCACCCTTAATGAGCTTGGCGACGTCCTTTAGTTCGACTTCAGGCTCATCAATCACTGCGCAGCAAGCGTCGATGATCTCGTTCAGATTGTGCGGTGGAATATTCGTCGCCATGCCGACCGCAATCCCGGTCGAGCCGTTCGCCAGCAAATTTGGGAATGCTGACGGCAGAACAACCGGCTCATGTTCCTTCTCATCAAAGTTCGGTTGGAAATCAACTGTGTCCTTGTCGAGATCGCGCAGCAGTTCCTCAGCGATCTCCTTCAGCCGACATTCCGTATACCGGTAAGCTGCCGCCGGGTCACCGTCCACCGAACCAAAATTGCCCTGCCCATCAACCAGCGGATACCGCAAACAAAAGTCCTGCGCCATGCGCACGAGCGTGTCGTACACGGAAGCGTCACCGTGCGGGTGATATTTACCGAGCACTTCACCGACAACCTTGGCGCATTTGGTGTAAGACCGGTTATGATACAGCCCAATCTCGCGCATCGCGTAAAGCACGCGGCGGCTGGACGGCTTCAACCCGTCCCGCACATCCGGCAGCGCCCGCCCGACGATGACCGACATCGAGTAATCGATGTAAGCCTGCTGCATCTGTTCGCTAATATTGACTGGTGTGACTTTTTCGTTCTGTGCGTACATGGTGAGTTTCCTATTGTTTCGCTAAGAAAAGTTTTGTGGTTGTGAGAAAGCTGTCGGCGTCCGCGAGTAACTCGCGTAACCGGCCGGCATCCGGGGGCGTCTTGGAGCCGAGGTCAGCACCGTGATGCAATTGCGTGGCGCGTTTGAACCGGTCGCCGATCTCCGTGGGGATCAGGCCGGTCTTTACAAACTCACGCTGGAACTTGCCGGCAACATTGCCGTCCCGGGACGGACCGAACTCACGCGTGGCAAGCAGGGCACAGGCGCAATAGAACATCGTAAAGTAGATGCGGTCCAGCGCGCCCAACCGCATCTCGCGTTCGACAAGCAGCCGCGCTTCCGTCAGGCTTTCGGCGGCCTGGGAAAGACGCAGGTGAATCAAAGCTTGGACTTCGGGTGTCACAGCGGAGTTACACATCAAGGTTGCGAACGTAGAGGGCGTGCTCCTCAATAAACTGCCGCCGTGGTGCGACTTCATCACCCATCAGAATAGTGAACATGGTGTCTGTGGCCGCCGGGTCCATCAGTTCGACCTTGAGCATCTTGCGACGCTCAGGATCCATTGTAGTTTCCCAGAGTTGTTCGGGATTCATTTCACCCAAGCCTTTGTAGCGCTGGATTGTCAGCCCGCGTTTGCCGAGCTCCTTGACCTGCTCAAGAATCTGCGGAATGGAATTAATCGGCGTGCGTTTCTCGACGACTTTGGCCTTGGTTTTAGCTTTATCACCCTTACCGGCGGGCTCAGCGCCACCTACCTTCGTGGCAACTCCAGCAGCCAAGATCTCTACCGCACCAGCTTCGACGGCGCCTTCAACAAGTTCAAATAGCGGCTCCGTCTGCGCGGAATAGTGGTCGATGTCAAAACCTTTACGCGCCAGTGCTTCGATAACGGTTTGGATGCCGGCCGTCTCATACAGGTCAAGTGGTTTGACTTCGCGCTGCGGCTTACCATTGTCGCTGGCTTTGAGTTCGAGCGGGGCTTCTTCCGCGGGGCTGATATCGTACTCAGCACAAATCTTGGCCCACGCCTTGTCATTGCAGGCAAATTCAAAACGGACAGTCCCGGCCTCTTTGACTCGCACAGCATTAGTCGGGAGGTCGCCGCTCTTAACATCGCGAGCAGCGAGGTAACTCTCAAATTTGATACCACGGCGTTCAATAGTATCCACAAGCTTTTCCAATTCCTGCAATGATTCGAGCACGGTCATCAACTGCTGGCCGCCGAACTCTTTTTTATCTTTCAACCGCAACAACGAGGCATCACCGGAACCAAGTTCGATGAGAATCTTGCTCATCTGGTCATCGTTCTCAATGTATTCTTCGCGTTTCTTACGCTTGATCTTGTAGAGCGGTGGCTGGGCGATGTAAACATGACCACGTTTTACCAACTCCGGCATCTTGCGATAAAAAAACGTGAGCAGTAATGTCCGGATATGCGAACCGTCAACGTCGGCATCGGTCATAATCACGATGCGGTGATATCGTAGTTTTTCAATTTTGAACGCATCTTCGCCGTCAACAGTGCCGAAACCGGTACCAACTGCGGTAATCATGTTGCGGATTTCGTTGTTATTGAGAACCTGATCGAGGCGGGCTTTTTCGACATTGAGCAG
The DNA here is from genome assembly GCA_037142335.1 of Verrucomicrobiota bacterium. Classification (GTDB taxonomy): domain Bacteria; phylum Verrucomicrobiota; class Verrucomicrobiia; order Palsa-1439; family Palsa-1439; genus CAINDI01. Next base: position 6,618 of record JBAXAT010000086.1, read on the forward strand.
CTTGCCGCGAATCGGCAACACGGCTTGGAACGCCCGGTTGCGCCCTTGTTTCGCAGAGCCACCAGCCGAATCACCTTCGACGATGTATAGCTCGCACATTTCCGGATTCTTCTCTGAACAATCCGCCAGTTTACCTGGCAATCCGCCAACGGCACCACCGGCACGCCCGATCAGGATCACGACAAC
>JBAXAT010000087.1:0-6774 GCA_037142335.1 Verrucomicrobiota bacterium
CGCAACCGCGTAGCGGTGTCTTCGGTAGCCCAAGGCGCAGCCGCGTTGTTTGCGGCAAGCCCTGGGAACACGGTCGGCCTTGCGTCAAGCCGCAGAGCGGCGCCTTGACGCTCAATATAAGACTGTTTGGGCTCAACTCCGTGCTTCTTGGGCTTCCCTTGAATGCAAACTTTGAATGGGCCGTGCCTACTCCACCATGCTCGGCTGCCACAACTTCAAGACGCCCCGATGGGGCTTGGGTTCTCGTCTTGTCATCCCAAGGCTTGCCGCAAACAACGCGGCTGCGCCTTGGGCTACCAAAAACGCCGCTGGCCGGCGTGACGATCTCCCGGCGGCAACACTATCTGGCGTTCCAGCCGGGCGGGGCGGGGTCGTATCGGCTGTACGTCGGCAACGCCCAGGCCGGCGGGCCGGACCAGCTGGTCGTGAACACCGTAACCAATGAGGACGTGCTAGTTGGCGAAGTCTGGGTCGGCTCGGGCCAGTCGAATATGCAGATTGGCACCAGTTATTTTACAAGGAACGATACCGGGTTGGCTTTGCTGGTGACAAACGCGCCGTATCCGAAACTGCGCCTCAGTTCCGCCAATAAACCGTGGGTGGAGGCAACCGCACCGGACATCAACAAATTCTCAGCATTGTTGTTCGCTTTTGGAGTGCGTTTGCAAGCTGAACTCGGTGTACCGGTCGGACTGCTCATCGGCGCGGTCGGCGGAACACCTTCCGGTTATTGGGTCACCAAGGAAATGCTGGCGGCCGATCCCGTCTGTCAGGCACTTATCGCGAAATCAGAGGTGGCGTCACCTTTTGCTGCCCGACAGGAGAAATACGAACAGGATCTAGCCAAGTACAAAGTCGCCTTGGCCGCGTGGGAGAAAGAGGTTGCCGCTGCAACGAATCAAGCCCCGCCAGCCGCGATGTCAGCCGGTGCGCCCGTGGCGGCACCGGACAGGGCAAAGCTGCCACCGAAGCCGACTATCCCGATTGTTCCTGTCCGGGCCGGCGATGCCCCCGGTGGAGTCGGTCACTTGTACGATCTCCATATCAAACCGTTCCTGCCCTTTGCGATTCGCGGCGTGCTCTGGGATCAGGGTGAAAGCAATACCGCCCTGCAAGGAATCGACCAATACACAACCATGGGCGCATTGATCAGCGGCTGGCGCCGGGCGTGGGGGGAGGGCGAGTTCCCATTTATCTATATCCAAAAACCGAGTGGTGGCGGCTGCGCGTGGGACAAGGAAAATCCTGTAACCAAACTTGCTGAAGCATTCACGCCACTGCCAGCCCAAGTGCCCACTGACGGCCAAACTGTCGAGCTGTTCACCAAGATTATGACGTATCCCAACGCCGCCATGGCCATAAGCAGCGATCTCGGTTCCGGCCTGCATCCCGCCAACAAATCCGGCTACGGCCACCGCGCTGCCGACGTGGCACTGGGTTTGGTCTACGGCAAGAAGATTGAATACTACGGCCCGCTATATGCCGCCCACAAAATTGAAGGCGACAAAGTCCGCATCAGCTTCACGCACATCGGTCAAGGACTGGCATTCAAGCCCGGCGACAAACTTCAAGGCTTTGCCATCGCCGGTGACGACAAACAATTCCATTGGGCTGACGCGGTAATTAGTGGCGACACGGTCATCCTGTCCTGCGCCGCCGTGCCGAAGCCGGTGTTTGTCCGCTACGCATGGTCGAATAACCGACGCTGGGCGAATCTTTTTAACAAGGATGGCCTGCCGGCAATTCCGTTCCGCACTGATTTTTAAACGGTCACTGTGGGCGAGGTTTTGGTTGTCGCAGGTAATTTTTCGAGTGGAATCTTTGGGTTGATTTCACTGAAGTAATTCACTGACCATTCATTGGCGAACAGCACCACAGGATTATCATCAGCATCGAATGCCAGTCGCGCGCCGGTTGGCAAGCCACGGCCCCAGTCGGAGTCCGAGACATCCTTCGGTAACCAGCGGATCGTCTGCCACGGTGCCGGCTCTAGTTGCGACTCAGCACCGTACTCACTTTGGAGCCGGTATTGCACCACTTCAAATTGTAGCGGGCCAACGGCGGCGAGCAGCGGAACGTTGACCGTCGCGTCTTTGAGCCGGAGTAACTGAACGACGCCTTCTTGTAAAAGTTGGTCGAGGCCTTTGCGAAATTGTTTGTATTTAGCCGTGCTCGGATTGCGGAGATAGGAAAAACTCTCGGGTGGAAACCGCGGAATTTCCCGGTAAATAATTTGCGGATCCGTACTCAATGTGTCGCCGATGCCGAACTCTGAGTGACCAACCAAACCGATGATGTCGCCGGGGAATGCTTCGTTAACGGTCTCGCGCTCATTGGCGAATAGCTTGTGTGAGCTGGAGAGACGGACTTTCTTACCGGTCCGCGAATGCGTCGCAATCATATCCCGCTCGAACTTACCGGAAACCACGCGCAGGAATGCAATGCGGTCGCGATGACGCGGATCCATGTTCGCTTGAATCTTGAAGATAAACCCGGAGAAATCTGGATGTTCCGGTGTGATTACCCGGTCGCCAACTTTGCGAGCTTGCGGCGCGGCGGAGTGTTTGAGGAAGCCGTCTAGCAAAAGTTGCACGCCGAAGTTATTCATCGCGCTGCCGAAGAATACCGGTGTGGTGTAGCCGGCCAACACAGCGGCTGAGTCGAATGTCTCACCGGCGTGTTCAAGCATTGCAAGCTCTTCGGTGATGCGATGGAACGTCGCGTCGTCAATATGTTCACGAATTACCGGGTCAGATAAGTCACCAATCTCGACCGGCGCGCGGTAAACGCCGCCGTCAGTCCGTTCGAACAAATGAACCTGCCGGGTGAGCCGGTCAAAGATACCCTTGAACTCCACACCGGTACCAATCGGCCAGTTGACCGGGAACGCTCCAAGCTGGAGAACGTTCTCCAATTCATCAATCAACGCCAACGGGTCGCGCGTTGGCCGGTCGCACTTGTTCATGAAAGTGAAAATCGGCACGCCACGCTGATGGCAGACTTCGAACAGTTTGCGCGTCTGGCTTTCGATACCTTTGGCGGCGTCGATAATCATGATGACCGCGTCAACGGCGGTCAGCACCCGGTAGGTGTCTTCGGAAAAATCCTTGTGGCCCGGCGTGTCGAGCAGGTTGATCTTGAAACCGTCGTACTCAAACTGGAGCGCGGTCGAGCTAATCGAGATTCCGCGCTGGCGTTCAAGCTCCATCCAGTCCGACGTGGAGGCGCGCTGATTCTTTCGGGCGGTTACTGAGCCGGCAAGTTGAACTGCGCCGCCATAAAGCAAAAGCTTCTCCGTCATCGTCGTCTTCCCAGCGTCGGGATGCGAGATGATGGCGAAAGTTCGCCGCTTGGCAATTTCGTTGGTGTTCACCACAAGAGCTGTGACTGTAACAGGAATTCAGCAACGCGCAACGGCAGATGCTTACCGGTTCGCAAAACACCGCGAATCGTAAACATAACTACAACCACGCTCTATCGAGTGATTGGCTCTTAGTTGGCTTTATCCCACTCGAGGCACTTGGCAATCACGTAGTCAATTTCCTCCGTCTGAAGCTCAGGGAACATCGGCAAGCTGATGCAGGTCGCGGCGTTGTGTTCCGCATTCGCCAACGAGCCGGCAATCCGGGCGCCTTTGCCCCACGGATAACCCACTTGCTTGTGAATCGCGATTGAGTAATGCGTCTTTGCATCAATACCGTTCTTCACAAGGAAATCCACAAATGCATCGCGCTTGGCGGCATCCTTGACTTCGATGGCGTAGAGGTGCCACACATGCCGGTAGCCTGGTTTCTGGTATGGCAACTGGAAGCTCTTCGCCGTCTTCAAGCCAGCAGTATAACGCGCTGACCATTTAATTCGGAGGTCATTCCATTCGTGGATGTGCTTGAGTTTCGCGCTCAAGATACCGGCATGAATGTCATCCAACCGGCTGTTGAAGCCAAAACTATGGACATTCCGCGCCGGCGAACCGTGGGCGCGGAGTAACCGGGTCACCTTGTTGACTTGTTCGTTGTTAGTGACAATCGCACCGCTGTCGCCGAACGTCCCGAGGTTCTTCTGGATAATGAAGCTCGTGGTTGTCGCGTCGCTGAGTTCGCCGATCTTGAATGTGTCGCCGGCGGCGTCAATGGCTTGCGCATTATCCTCGACGATGAAGAGCTTGTGTTTATCGGCAATCTTCTTGATAGCCGGCATATCGGCACATTGGCCATTGAGGTGCACCGGGATGATGCACTTCGTTTTCGGTGAGATTGCTGCTTCGATTTTGGTTGGGTCAATGCATTTGGTTTTCGGATCACAATCGATCAACACCGCCGTCGCACCGGCAATCCAGATTGCTTCCGCTGTCGCAAAAAACGTATTCGCGTTCGTGATCACTTCGTCGCCGGGCCCGATTCCGAGCGCCATGAGTGCGAGCCAGATTGCGTCCGTGCCGTTACCGGTACCAATGGCGTATTTCATTCCATGAAATGCCGCCAGTTCCTTCTCGAACTGCTTATTCATCGGTCCGTGGACGTACTCGCCGCTTTCCAACACCTTCGCGATGTTGTCGTCGATTTCTTTCTTAATATTGTGGTACTGCCGAACGTGTCCGTAGAATCCAACTTTCATAATCTGTCTCCTTTATAGTGTTAATCGCTTCTTCAATTTGCTGCTGACATCTTCCCGAAATCTCTCAATGAACCCGGTCACATACTCAACAATGTCACGCGTCGGATCAATGACCAACGGTGTCAGGTCCATCCCGAAAATCAAACTCGTCGCCGTGTCGGTCGCGTGCGATTCCAAAAACGTCGCGTTCGCGCGACGGCGGCCATGCGTGGCTGAATCGTAGCGTTTGCCGCCGGCAATCTGCGAATCAAATACGCCATTAACCGCTGCGGCCAAATTCTCATGCGCGCTGACATCCATTAAGACTTTCTCCGTATCCGGCAACCAATCAAGGTCGCGCCAGATTTCGCAGCCGTACACTTTAGCCGGCCGGTTCGCCGCCGGTAACGCACGGAGCGCCTGCACCGTCGCTACCGCCACGCTAATATGTGTGTCATGTTTGTCGGCGAGATTGTGCGTGTACACAACTTGCGGATTGGTTGCCGCCAAAATCTGCTCCAAATCATTTTTCAATGCCGGGTCGCTAGTGCTTTTCACCGCGCTACTCGGATAATCTAGTTGAATCATCGCACCGTACCGGCCCACTTCAGCGGCCGTATTTTGTTCCCGGCGCCGAACGGCACGCATCTGGTCGTCGCTAAATTTCCCATACGGGCCAATGCGGGCACTGCCGGCGCCATTGGTGCAAGTCACGCCACCGAACCACTGGTCGTCGCAGTGATAACACGCAAGAATGCCGTGAAACGCCATGAACTCCAAATCATCTTGGTGCGCACCGATGCCGAGATGGGTGACGCGTTTCAATGCTGCCGCTACCGGTTGGTTGTCCGGAATGAAAATTTCCGCGGTTGAGTTGTGTAATTTCATTTGGAAAGCACCGGCAAACTGGCAGCAGCCACGGCCTGGCCGACGCGCCGAGTTTTTTCGTCGGGTACATGCAACTTAATCCTGCCGGCAATCTCCGGGAATTCCTTGCGCAACACTTCCCGCGCTTTGGCGAGCACGATGTCGCCGCCTTTACCAGTTGTGACCCGACCGAGAATCAACATATGGCTGAAATCGTAGAAGTCGGCGTAGTGCGGAATGGCATAGCCGAGATAGACGCCGATCGTTTCGTAAATCTTCGCCGCCCGCGGATCGTCGTGCGCCATAAAATTCTGCACCGCTTTCAGCCGTTCCGGCAGGCCCAGTGCCGCCGGTAATTCGATACCGGCAGCCGGTAAGAGTTTATTCACCGCTTGCTGTGAAAAATATAATGCGCCAACGCCCCGGTCGCCGCTCCATTCCTCAATGGTGGCCTCGGGATTATAATCGACCGGCGTAAACGCGAGTTCGTTGAGCCAGCCGAGGATGCGACCGTTCTTGTCCATGAAACCGCCGGCTTCGCTTGAGCCCATTGCGACGCCAAGCATCCCGGTCTCGTTGAGTGACAATGCGCCGGCCAGCGCCGTCACGTCGCCATCGTTTATCACCACGAGCGGCACGCGCCATTCCTTGGCGATGCGCTTAAAAATGCCGGCCGCTTGCCGGTGGAGTTTCTGCGGAATCGCGCGCAACAACGACGCCAAGCGAATCTCGTTGTTAACGATGATTCCAGCCGAACTGCCGCCGATGGCGTCCACGCGGTGTAAATGCGCCGCCGCGCGATGTAGTGCTGACGAAATGTGGTGGTAATGATATTCGGGATTCGCCTGCGTCTTCGGATCCCATGGCATTTCCTCAGTGAAAATCGCCTGGCCGTCAATCACTGCCGACACTTTGTAATCGCTCGCGCCGAGATCAAAGCCAATCCGGCAACCGCTGAGATGACCACCAACTGCCGTCTGAATTTCCTTGGCCGCCGGTACCTTCGCCGGCGAGGTCACTACGACCTGAAATTTTTTGCCGTACGACTGCGTCATCATCCCGACGTCAAACTTCCGGTGCCCGTGCACCGAATACGCTTGCTGGATGAACTTCCCAATCGTCGCCGGTCCACCGACGAACAGCTTCCAGCCGCCGCGCGCCCAGAGGAGAAACTTCACCGTGCGCTCAACGTACTGCAACGTTGCCGCATCAGCCTCCGCTTGAACGGAGGTTTCAAATCGCGTCACTCGGCCGTTTTCGCCTTCCAGTGCGAGCACCAACGGCACCGGCGCACGCAGCGCTTGCATGTACTGG
>JBAXAT010000088.1:0-6751 GCA_037142335.1 Verrucomicrobiota bacterium
GGGCCGAGGTCCACAATGTAATCCGCTTGCCGGATCGTGTCCTCATCGTGCTCGACCACGAGGACGGTATTACCGAGGTCGCGCAGGCTTTTGAGCGTGTCGAGCAGCCTGGCATTGTCGCGCTGGTGCAGACCGATGCTCGGTTCGTCGAGGACATACAACACGCCGACGAGGCCGGCGCCGATTTGTGTGGCGAGTCGGATGCGTTGGGCTTCGCCGCCGCTGAGCGTATCACTCTGCCGGTCCAGCGACAGGTAGCCAAGCCCGACATTTAAAAGAAACCGAAGTCGCGACCGGACTTCCCGCAGTACTTGGTCGGCAATCTTTTGCTCAAACTCGGTCAACTGGAGCGCATCGAAGAATGCAATCGCGCCGATAATACTCAGGCGGGTGGCGTCAATGATGGAGTTACCGGCAATGGTGACAGCCAGACTTTCCTTGCGGAGCCGGGCACCCTTGCAATCCGGACATGGCATCCCTACCATGTATTGCTGGAGCCGCGTCTTGGTAAATTCGCTGTCGCTTTCTTCGTACAGTCGTTCGAGGTTCGGGATGACGCCCTCAAACTTCTTCGGCAACTTCCGCCACGCCCCTTTGCGCCAATAGGTGAATTCAATTTCGTCAGTGGTGCCGTGGAGAATTTCGCGCTGCGCTTTCTCCGGTAAGTCTTTCCACGGTGTTTCGAGATCAATCTTGTAATGCTTCGCCAGCCCGCGCAGGAGCATCTTGTAATAAATGATCAGCCGCCGGCCGCCGCGCCGCCACGCCGTGATCGCGCCGCCTTCGATGGATTTGGTTTTATCCGGCACCACGAGATCCGGATCAAGAAACTGCTTCGTGCCGAGACCGGCGCAGGTCTTGCACGCGCCGTATGGCGAATTGAACGAGAAATGACGAGGCGTGAATTCGCCGTAGCTGATGCCGCAATCCGGGCAGGCGTTTTGCGTGCTAAACAGTCGTTCAGATTCCAGTGCAACGACAAGTAACGTGCCCTCACCTTTTTTGAGTGCGGTTTCGACCGAGTCGGCTAATCGGGCGCGCGTCTTGACGCTAAGCGCGATCCGATCCACAACCAGCTCGATGGTGTGGTTACGTTTCTTGTCGAGCTTAACCGGCTCAGCGAGGTCGAGAATCGCACCGTTGACGCGAACGCGGACGAAGCCTTCGCTCCGCAACCGCGCAAAGATGTCACGGAATTCGCCCTTGCGCCCACGCACGAGCGGCGCGAGTAACATGATTTGCGTCCCCTCACCCAACGCCAAAATTTGTTCCACAATCTGGCTGGTCGTCTGAGTAGTGATCGGCTTGCCGCACTTGTGGCAGTGCGGCCGGCCGATGTTGGCGTAGAGCAACCGAAGGTATTCGTAGATTTCGGTAGTGGTAGCGATAGTCGAACGCGGATTACTGCCGGCGCTGCGCTGTTCGATGGCGATAGCCGGCGATAAACCTTCGATGTGGTCGACTTCCGGCTTCTGGAGTTGTTCAAGGAACTGCCGGGCGTAAGCCGACAAGCTCTCGACGTATTTACGCTGGCCTTCGGCGTAAATCGTGTCGAACGCGAGGCTCGACTTACCGGAGCCGCTCAAGCCGGTCATGACGATTAGCTTGTCGCGCGGCAACGTCAGGTTCAAGTTCTTGAGGTTATGCTGCCGCGCCCCGGTAATGATGATGGAGTCTTTGGCCATTGCGTTAACCGGTAAGTATAGACAATACCACCGATATTCCCAGCCGGAAAATCCAGTTGTCGCAACCAGTCTCAGTACGCGCCAGCGTTAATACCGGTGGCATTTTTCCGCCGTTGACCGGTACAGTCTGTCAGCGGCGCCACCCGCATATAATACACTGGTAGTCCCAAACTTTTAGCAGGACTGCCCGCGATTAGCCGGTAATCGCCGAGTAGTGGATTAACAAATACACCGGCATTGGATTGCAGTTTCACATTTGAAAGCGTGTCAATCTTATTGTCCTTAACCTCGTCCACTAACGGACGAGGACTGATCAACAGATTGTTAAAGATGATATTGTCTACTGCTCCATCAGTCAGGCGAATCCCGGTAATATTTGGCTCGTCGATGGTGTTATTGACGATAACATTGCCACTGCTTGGCCGACCGCAATCTTTTTCATCAGTGAGATGAATTCCGCCAGCACCGGAAGTTTTACCGTTGTTGTAGATGAGATTGTTCTGCACAATGGAATCGCTCATCGAAATCAAACTCATACCCTTGGATGAGTTGTCGTGGATGATATTATTTTCGATAATGGCACCGGTAATACTGCCATTGCCGCCGGATTTGCAGTCGCCATTAACTTGAATACCGGTGTAGTTGTTGGCATAGGACTCGTTGCCACGGATGACCGGATTATTGCGTTCACTCCGGCTGTTGGAAACGTAGATGCCGTGTTGTTCAAGCGTGCCGAAGGTCTTATTGTTGAGAATTTGCACTTCCACTGCAAAGCCGGTCAGGATTCCAAAAACCCTGGCATCGCTAACAATATTATTGCGAAGCACCACGCCGCGCGAGTCAACCACGCAAATACCGCAGCGCGCCGCCCGTTGCACTTGAAAACCTTCAATAATGATATAGTCGCAAAAGCGAACATGAATATTGTCCAACCGGTAAAGCTCCGCGAGAGTCTTGGCGGTTTTCTCCGACGGCCGCAACCCACCGGGCGGCCCGACAATCACATTGGCTTCCGCCTGGAATATGATTGGCTTCTCGGCAGTACCACTGCGCATGGTGTGAAACGGCTCATAAATACCAGCTCGAACTACAACTATATCACCAGGCTTCGCCTGTTCAGCGGCATGCTGGATGGTGCGCCAAGGTTTGTCTTGTGTGCCGGCGTCAGTGTCGAGGCCATTGGGAGCGACGTACCGGTGATTATCCACCACGACTGCCGGCGCGGCGACGTTAACCGGTAATGGCACTTGCGTGACCGGTGTCAACGCCGGCAACGGTGGCGCGACTACTTGCACACGGCGGCGCGCTAAATCCGAAGTCGTCGGGTGCGGAATGGCAGCGGCCGGCTTGAATGGTGAGTTCAGTGATGCTGGTGCGCTAGAAACCGGCGGTTGCGGCACGCCGGCAACAGGAATTTCCACTGAAGTCGCCTGTGGAACGACGCCGGCTTGCGGTACGGCCGCGCGCGGAATTAAGATGGTGGACGAGTACGGGACCGGCTTGTTGGTGTACGCTTGTTCGTATTGACCCCAGACAAACGGCGACCAAACCATAAATATGATGATGCGCTTCAGCACAACCAGAATCTAATTCAAGATGGCAACGCTGTCGAGGTTGGACGTGTGTAGCGCATGGCCAGTGTTTGCACAATGATCACCAACCCGGCAAACACTGCACCGGACCAGAAAATAGTTTTGGGATCGTTTGTGAATCGCGTCGCCAATCCGCCCAATGCCGGCGGGATCATGAACGCCAATCCGACAGTCGCCTCGTGGATGCCGGCGTTGCGGGCGCGCTTACCAGGCTCTTCGAGACTGTAATACAAATGGTGCGTGTAGTTACTTGCTGCCGCCACCCCGAGCACCACGGCCCCAAGTGTAATGACCGGTACCGACGGTGAAAGACCAGTCAGCAACGCACCAATCGCCGCCACTAGCGGACAGATTCTGACAATCCACAACTGGTGCGGCCAGCGTTTCCCTAACCCGTGCAACCCAAACGTTACCGACATCGTCACCAATGTCACCGCCGCCAAGCTACCGGCCAGCGGTTTACTGAAACCGCGATATTCCCAAAGATAACGCGGCAAAAAGAAACAAACCAACGCATACATTCCGTACGTCGCCACCAACCCAATGCGCGCCGCCAACAGCGACCGGCGCAAGCGTTGCCGGGAACTTTCCGGGAAGGCCGCAATGTCGGCCGGCGTCGAACGCCGAAACCCGGCTTCCGGCGAAACCGTCAACCATGTCAAGACCAACACCAATACCGTCATCCCGGCGGAAACAAAAAACGGCACCGCCACCGTTTGTGATTGTAGCAGGCTGCTGGTCATCTGGCCAAGCGCGTTGCCAAGGCTAAACGCGGCACAGAAACAAGCTGTGGATTGAATCAACGTCAGGTGTGTGTGCAATCCCGTGGAGGCGTGTTCCATCGCCGCCCAAAACAGGCAGATTGCCGTCATGTAGCCGCTCGCCAAAACATACACCTGCCACATCGCGGTGGCGAACGGCAACAGCACCGCCGTCAGACCACACATTACCAACATCGCCAGCATCACTCGGCGTGGCCCGGCATGGTGCGAAATCCAACTGAGAAACAAACCGGTCAGCACATAGCAAAACGACGTGCACATGAATAAAAACCCCACCGAATCCAATCCGGCACCGAGCGTCTTGATTTTGAACGGCAACGTCGCCAGCAACGACAACATCGAAACCGACATCAATGTGGCGATGCCATAGCTGACAAATGGCGGATATTCGCGGTGGCCGGCAGTCATAATGTCATCAACTCTACCGGTAATCGCGCCCGTGATGCAAGTCGCGACAACGGCGGCAGCACGATTATTCATGTTTTTTTGTGTCACGGCGTAGCATTGCTGAGGCGGATCAACGCGCCATTCCACATCGGTTGGCTGTATTCAACGCCAAGATAACCGACAGGAAAATGAATATCAGACATCAACTAAATAGCACTGCTGCAATGGATACACTTGCGCGCCCCGGGAACAACTACGCCGCCACACTCCATACACTTCTGGCGCTTGTCGCGTCCGCACAACACGACGAGCCAGCCGATAGGGCCAAGCAAAACTCCTAGTAAAATCCCGCCCATGAGGTTGTCTCCCTCCCTGCCGCGTGCTTTGCCGGCGAGGTAGCCGACTAATCCGCCAATGACACCCCATATCACTATAATCCATACTATTATGATATCTTCCATTCATAGCCTCCTTCGCTCGTTTCGCTTACCATTATTGTGAGCCGTTATTGATAAGAAGTACAGACGAAACAAGTGGAACGACGGTGAAGGAGTTAACGGTATAGACAGTTGGAGCGATATTTGATGAATCCGTAAGCCGCAAAGACTACCGAACGGAGAGTGATGATTTGACTTTTACCTGTAGCCGATTTACTGTCGCGCCAGTGAAAAGCTACCGACAACACAGCTTCGCAACGGCGTGGTTTTATTATTTTAGCCACAGCCAGCGGGCGCTGTGTTGACACGAACGAAGCAAAGTCAACCGTCCCGCAAGTGCGCGGGGCGGTTTTTTTGTGACCGGCCCTGACGTTCACGCGGAACAAAGGAACAATACATGATTGTCGTATTAAAAATTGGCAGCCCGGAACCGGAAATCCAACAAGTGGCGGATGCCGTGAAGAAATTCGGCTACGAGCCGCGCTTGATCCGCGGCGTCGAGCGCACCGTCATCGCCTGCGTCGGCGACGAGCGCGGCCATCACACGCTCGAATCGCTCATCGTCCTCCCTCAAGTCGAGTCGGTCACACCCGTCCAGAAAAAATACAAACTCGTCAGCCGGCAATACCAACCGCATGACACGCTGATAGACATTGCCGGCGCGCAAATCGGCGGTAAAACATTTCACGTGGTGGCCGGCCCGTGTTCTGTTGAGGACGCACCGCAAACCATTGAAACCGCTAAAGCCGTGAAAGTAGCCGGCGCGACACTCTTTCGTGGTGGCGCATTCAAACCGCGCACCTCGCCGTACGATTTCCAAGGTTTAGGAGAACCGGCGTTGGAGATTCTGAAAGAAGCCCGCCGAGTGACCGGGCTGCCGATTGTCACCGAAGTAATGGGGCCGCAAGATGTCGAACTGGTCGCCGGCTACGCCGACGTGTTGCAAATCGGTGCGCGCAACGCGCAAAACGTCCCACTGCTCGCCGCCGCCGCCGCTTCCGGTAAACCAATTCTGCTCAAGCGCGGCATTGCCGGGCTGGTGGATGAATGGCTACTGGCCGCGGAATATATTTTCGTGCATGGCAACCACCGCGTCATTCTCTGCGAACGCGGCATCCGCACCTTCGAGCACGCCTACCGGAACACGCTCGACTTATCGGCGGTCGCCGTGGCGAAAAAAGAAACGCATTTACCGGTGTTTGTGGATCCGAGCCACGCTGCTGGTCGTGCCGACATGATCATTCCGCTCGCTCGCGCTGCTGTGGCTGTTGGCGCCGACGGCTTGTTGGTGGAAGTTCACCCTGATCCGGCCGCCGCGCTCAGCGATGGTGGCCAGCAACTCACGCCGGCTCAATTCAAGCAACTGATGAATGAACTCCGCCCACTCGTGCAAGTGATGGGCAAGCAATTGGCGTAACCGTACCGGCCGGGTGTCAACGCCGGTGCGGCCTGCGTTTTTTTTGCGCTTTGTTGCGAACAAGAATCGTGTTAGGAAAATCATATTATGAGTACAGCTTTTCAAATTATCGTCTGCGGGAGCATTGTTCCCGACCCATTGCAAACTTTGGAGCCGGTCACAGGACCGACCGGCCCGGCGTTAAAAAACGAGATGCTGTTACCGGCCATCCTTGATCCATGGGCGTGGCATTCGTTGTTTGAGGCGGCGCATCTCGCCAAAAACAATCCTGGCAGCAAGGTCTATCTCGTCAGCGTCGCTCCGAAAGCCAAGTTACAACAGGTCATGATGACCGTCGCGCAAAAAGCACCATTCGAGTTGATCGCGGTAGACGGACCGGCGAGTGGCTTCACTGAAGCGGCGGAAATCGCGCCGTTACTCGCTGACGCCATCAAGAGCATTCCCGGCCTAG
>JBAXAT010000089.1:0-6736 GCA_037142335.1 Verrucomicrobiota bacterium
GATGGCGCTGCTGTTGGGGTTGCTGTTTTGCCTGTCGAATCTCGGCAAGAATAACGAACTGATGGCATTTCGCGCCAGTGGCATCAGCCACTTCCGGCTAGCGGCACCATTACTGATCGCCGGCACTGTGGCGACGGTCCTGGTATTCATCGTAAACGAGGCGTTTGTGCCGACCGTCAAGTCGCGCGCCGAAGCTTTCAAAAATGAATTACGCGGAAACGGTTCACGAACCGTACTTACTGGTTTCTTTTATGCCAATACTGCTAATAACCGCGAATGGCACATCGGCCGGTTTAACACGCGCACCATGCAGCTTGATTTCGTCGAGATTCACCAGCGGAAACCGGATGGCACAGCGCTATTGGATTTGTTTGCACAACGCGCAACGTGGACCGATGGCCAATGGCGCTTTTCCGAAGCCCACGTCTACGACCACACCCAGCCACAAGATCAAATTGTCCATGTTGCGGTGACGAACTTCCCGGCGTTTTCTGAATCACCAGACCGGCTCGCCCTCGAAGGCCGCGAGCCTGAACAATTGCGAACCAGTGAACTGCGCCAGCTAATCCCCCACGCCAGCGCAAAACTGCTGGCCGCGTACAAAGTCGAATTGCACCGCCGGTACGCTTTTCCATGGGTCTGTCTGATTGTGATCTGGCTCGGCTTTCCACTCGGCATCCATGTCAACCGGCGCGGCGGTGCGCTGCTCGGAGTCGGCACGGCCTTGGTGCTGGTAATCGCGTTTTTCCTAATCATGAACATCGCGCTGGCTCTCGGAAAAGGCGACCGAATTCCAGCGGTAGCGGCGGCGTGGTTGCCGAATGCAATCTTTGCTGTAATCGGCGCGGTATTACTCTGGCGAAAGCGGTAATCCGCTGGTCACCGCAATCGCCGAGGCGGCGGCATAATCCCGGCAATGCGACAGGCTCACGAAGACACTGGTCACGCCGCGTGACTTGGCGAGCTCAGCACCTTTGCCATGCAGCACAACGTATGGCTCGCCGCTGGCGCGCCGGCAAATCTCCATATCTTTCCAACCAAGTTCGTGGCCGATGCCGGTTCCAAATGCTTTCGAGATGGCTTCCTTCGCGGCAAACCGCGCGGCAAAATGTAATTCTGGCAACTTCATTCCTTGGCAATACACGATTTCGCCGGGCAGAAAACAGCGATTCAGAAACCGGTCGCCAAATTGTTCCAGCGATTGCCGAATGCGCCCAGTCTCGACGATGTCCAATCCCGTGCCGGCGATGTTCATGGGTTCAGCAACGACAGCATCTCGCGCACGGCTTGCCGGAGACCGACGAATAGGGCGCGGGAAATGATCGAGTGACCGGTGTTGAGCGTTTCGAGGTGCGGCACGGCGCGGATGCCGGGGGTGTTTTGGTAATTCAAACCGTGCCCGGCGTTGACGCGCACGCCGAGTTGGTGCGCCAGTTCGGCAGCGGCAATCAGTTTCGGCAATTCGCTCGTGCCACAGTTGGCATAAGTGCCGGTATGCAATTCGATGAACTGCGCGCCGACATCCGCTGCCGCGCGAATCTGATCGGAATCGGGATCAATGAATAAGCTGACGACAATACCGACACACCGGAGCCGGGCGATGGTTGCCCGCAACGATGCCGCAGCGCCGATGACATTGAGACCGCCTTCGGTCGTCAGCTCGGCGCGTTTTTCAGGCACGAGGCAGACTTCGTCTGGTCGGATTTCTTCAGCGATGGCGACGATGGCCGGCGTGTCGGCCATTTCGAGATTGAGGCGCGTGCGCAGGACTTGCCGGAGTTGGCGAACATCACGGTCTTGGATGTGCCGGCGGTCTTCCCGGAGATGGACGGTGATGCCGTGCGCACCGGCAGCTTCGACTTCCTGCGCGGCGGTAATGATGTCCGGCTCGATGACCGGCGCGCTGTCGGCGGTTTTATAGCGCGCCTGACGGAGCGTGGCGATGTGATCAATATTAACGCCGAGTTGCAACACGCCGGTAAGTTACACTGTCGGTTTCGCGCCGGCAATGCGGAAGAAAAAACCGGGATGAATTACTTTTCCATCCCGGCCTAACTTTTTGACTGTGGCGATTAATTTAGACAAGCATCAGACTGCAACGCTTCGGCGATGGCGTTCTGCCAACGCTGACGCTTCCACGACGGAAAGTGTTTGTGTAGCCACTCCTGTCTGGCGCGTTCCCAACCGATGTCCTGACCGGCTTTCTCACTTTCGATCCATTTGTATTTCGTGATTTCCTCGGCCGTGGATTGGTCAAACTCAGCCAAAGGATCTTGATATCTGCGATTTAGTGTCATTTACAACCCCCTCCTTTGAGGTAATAACTTGAGAAGCATAGTAGCCGATTCCAATTCAAAAGGCAATACCAGCGTATGTGACAATTTGGTGACGCAACAACGGATTCAGTCTTGCGAGACGACGCATCTCAACTTATGGTTGCCACCGTGAGCGCACAGCAACATTACCGCGACAAGGTTCGGCAACACGCCCGGCAACATTTGGTCATCAAATCGGGAGCAAAACCGGCCGAGGCCCTCAGTGCGTACAAACAATTTCTAAAAGTTGAGACGCACCGGTTGCGGATGTTGCATAACACCGGCGCGAGCGGCCGCGAAGTGGCGCAAGGCCGGGCGCACGTGCTAGATTTGTTCCTCGACCATTTATTCAAGTCGGCCATTGATACCGCATGCCATCAGGCAAGGCTGACGCCGGTACCGTTACTATTGATTGCGACCGGCGGCTATGGCCGTGGCGAGTTGAGCCCACACTCGGACATCGACATTCTCTTTCTCCACAACACGGCAAGCCGCGGGCCAAAACCGCATCCATTTGTTACGGCGGTGGTCGAACAGATATTATACATACTCTGGGATGTTGGACTTAAAGTCGGGCACGCGACCCGGTCGGTCAGTGAGGCGGTGGCGCAGGCGAATCAGGACATGCAGGCCAAGACAGCGTTGATCGAGGCGCGACTAATTGTTGGCGACCGCGCGTTTTATGACCAGTTCCGCGAGACATTGATAAAAGTGTGCGTGCGCGGTCACGAACCAGAATACATCGCCGCGCGGGTAACCGATCAACGCAACCGGCATGAGAAATACGGTGGCAGCGTGTTCCTGCAAGAGCCGAATGTAAAGAATGGCTGCGGCGGCTTGCGCGATTTCCAAAACCTAATTTGGATGGCATTTTTCAAGCACGGCGTCTTGACACTGGCCGAATTGCGACGGCGCGGCCTAGTCGAGTCAGCGGAACAGCGGCAACTCGAAACGGCTTATGATTTCATTCTGCGCGTTCGCAATGCGCTTCATTACATTACTGACCGGCCCTGCGACAATATCAGGCTGTGCTTGCAATTGCAGTTGGCCGATGAGTTTGGGTACCGGCATCACGATGTATTGCGCCGCGTCGAGGCGTTCATGCGCGACTACTACACGCACGCACGGAACGTTTTTCTACTGACCAACTCGTTGGCCGAGCGCATGGCTATCCAACCGGTGAAACCTGGCAAACTCGGCAACTTGCTGCGCCGCAGCCGGAAAGAAGAAATTCAAGATGGCTTTGTGTTCCGCGCCGGTGTGATTGAAGCGGCAGAACCGGGTATCTTCCGGAAAGATCCATTACGATTGCTACGCGTGTTCCGTTATGCCCAGCAACGCGGCGCGGAGTTGAGTCCAGATTTGCGCGCCTTGGTTAGACAAAACCTCAAGCTGGTCAACCGGAGCTTCCAGAGCGCCCCTGAATCCCGCGAGATATTCCTGACGATTCTCCAGCAAAAAGGTCAGGTCGCACGTGTTCTGCGGATAATGCATGAAGTCGAGCTGCTCGGTAAATTCTTACCCGAGTTCGGCCGGTTAACGTGTCTTGTGCAGCACGAATTTTTTCATCAATATACCGCCGACGAGCACACGCTCCACGTACTCGAACATCTCGACCGGATTCTCGACGCAACCGAGGCGCCGCACTCGGAGTATAAAAAAATCTTCCAACAGTTGGAGCATCCGCACGTTTTGTGCTTGGCAATCCTACTTCATGATACCGGCAAGACCGCAAACGCAAAATTGCACTCCGAGGCTAGTTATGCGCTCACTAAAAATGTCGCACGCCGCCTGAAACTCGGAGCAGACGAAACGGTCCGGCTGATGTTTCTTGTCCGCGATCACTTAAAACTCAGCCTGCTTTCGCAACGGCGCGATATTGACGACAATGCCACGATTGATGCGGCGGTGCGCATCGTAAAATATCAGGCAGACCTCGACGCCTTGATGTTGCTAACATTCGTTGATGCAGCCGGTACCAGTATTAAGTCGTGGACTGAATGGAAAGAGGCCCTTCTGTGGGAATTGTATCGCCGGACGACGCAAGCCATCGAAGGTGGAGAACGCGCCCAACATATTCTCTCCAAACGCATCGAGCAACTTTACCGGGAAGTCAGCGCGCAGCTGAAGAACCAGTTGCCGTTGGAGGAAATCTATTCGCACTTCGAACTGATGCCGGCTAGCTATTACATCAATACTAGCGCCAACGAATCCGCGCAACATTTGCAACTCGTTCACCGCTTCCTGATGTGGCAAATGGACGTCAAGCAAGCGGCGCAGGCGCTCGTGCCAGTGATTGACTGGCAGTCGTTCCCATCGCAAGGCAACTCGCGCGTGACCATCTGCACTTGGGACCGGCTGGGATTGTTTTCCAAGATTGCCGGCGCCTTTGCGGCGGCAGACTTGAACGTTCTCAGCGCCCACATCTACACCCGCGGCGACCACGTCGTGCTCGACCAATTCGGCGTGTGCGACCGGCAACTCCAAGCCGTCACCAATCCGAAACAGATTCAAGCAGCCGAGCAGATGTTGCAGCGCACCTTGACCGATGAAGAACCGGTGGACTTCCGTCGTGTTCTCGAAAAAATTCGCACCGCCCGCGGCGCATTGCCCCGCATCCAGGAAGTCCACATCCCGACGCAGATTGAAATCGACAACGATATCAGCGAAAGCCGCACTGTAGTGGAAGTCCAAACCGAAGACCGGGTCGGACTGCTCTACACACTCACCAACACTCTCAGCACGCTTAACCTCGACATCAGCTTTGCTAAGGTGTTCACCGAAAAAGGCGCGGCTATTGATACATTTTACGTCCAAGACCATGCTGGTAAAAAGGTTACCATGCCCGACCAGCTTGACAAAATCAAAGCAGAGTTGACTGCCGCCATTGCGCTGCTCGCTAGTTGACCATGCCGAAACTCCGGTACTACGAAGTCCTCGCCCGCGTCAGCGGCGTCATCAACTCATCGCTCGATCCCAAGCGTGTTCTCGACCTCGTGCTAAGTGAGGCCGTTGCGGCGATGGCCGCCACCAGCGGTTCAATCGTCCTGATTGACCCGCACACGCAACTGCTAGAAATTGAAACCGCGACTGGATTGAACAAAGATGCCCAGCAACTCAAGCTCGCCATCGGCCGCGGTGTAACCGGTTGGGTCGCCAAGACCAGCCAACCACTGCGCGTGCCTGACGTAACTGCCGATGCCAGATACGTCTCCGTCCGCAAAGATGTGCGCAGCGAATTGGCTGTCCCACTCGTGATTGAAGGCCAGCTTATCGGTGTCCTCAACGTCGACTCAACCAGAAAAAACGCCTTCAGCACTGAAGATGAAGAATTGCTCGTAGCGCTCGGCAACCACGCCGCACAAGTGATCCACAACTCGTGGCTGCACAAAGCCGTCGCCCATAATCTTCAACGCCTCGAGGCGCTATTCCAAGTTGCACAATCCATCATTTCCTCACTCAACCTTGAAGACATCCTCCAGCGCGTCACCGCCAACGCCTGCCGGCTGATGGACTCCAAAGTCTGCTCGCTGATGTTACTCAACACCGAACGCGACCGGCTGGTACTTCGCGCTTGCCACGGTGCCAGCGCTGATTATCTGACTAAACCACCGCTTCCGGTTAACGACAGCCTGATCGGCTCAGTAATTAGCCGTCGCAAGCCGGTACAAATTTACAACGTCCAAGACCACGATACCTACCGGCATATTGAACTTGCCCGGCAAGACGGATTAGTGTCGTTGTTGTCGGTGCCAATGGTGGTCGGCAAGACTGTAATCGGCGCATTGAGCGTGTACAGCAGCACGCCATACCGGTACTCCACGCAAGACATCAACATCCTCGCCGCACTCGGCAACCTTGCAGCCATCGCCATCGCCAACGCCCAGCTGCACGAAAAAGTCGTCCAAGCTGAGGAACAACTCCGACAAACTGAACGCCTCAGCACACTCGGATTACTCGCTGCCGAAGTCGCCCACGAAATCCGCAATCCACTGACGGTAATGAAGATGTTGTTCCACTCACTCAATCTGCATTTTGAAGGCAACGACCCGCGTACCCGTGACGCCGAAGTCGTGGCGGAAAAAATGGAGCATCTCAATAAGATTGTCGACCAGCTGCTCGGCTGCGCCCGCTCGACGGAACCACGCCTAGAGCCGGTCGCACTCAACCGCATCATCGACGATGTGCTCTTGCTTACACGCCGGAAACTTCAACAACAACGAGTCGAATTGCGCACTGAACTAGCCGACGACTTACCGGAATTGCGCGCCGACAGAGGGCAATTGGAACAAGCCTGTCTCAATTTAATTCTAAACGCGGCTGATGCAATGCCGGATGGTGGTGTGCTCACGATTGTCACCGCCAAGCAACCGAACGCATCAATCGTTTTAACATTTACCGATACCGGCGTGGGAATGACA
>JBAXAT010000090.1:0-6730 GCA_037142335.1 Verrucomicrobiota bacterium
ATGCGCCTCGATGCCACCTGCAATATTGGCATCAGCTTCGGAGCCGACACTGCCAACGCGGCGATTCTGTTCACCCAGCCGTACCATGTCCAGCCGCTGAAATGGTTCTACTACGGAATAGAAAGTAATCAGCCGACCAAAGTGGCTTCGTTGACTGTTTCCCGCGAGACCGGTGAGTTTGCCTTTGCCGGTGGTGGTGCGCGTTTCGACGGCCCGGTCACCACGACTGGTCTCTCGGCTGATAAGACGCCCGCACGCAATCTGCGCGGCAAGAATGTTGCCGTATCAACCAACGCTAACAGCGTGACAGTGGCGTTCCCGGTTACCGAAGTCGATGGCGACTACGCCGTATTCGTGGAACAAAACTGGATCGGAAATCGGGCCATTACTCAGAAAGATGCCAAAGGATTTACCATCAAATTTGAGAAGCCGGCTCCAGCCGACGCAAAACTGGATTGGCTGATCGTTCGATGAAGATCGGACTGATTCTTGCGCTGCTTATTACCGGAATAACTATGGCGGAAGAAAGCAAGATCATGACCGGTGTTCATCGCGTTGTGTTTGTCGGCGATAGCCTGACCGATGGATCAGCGTGGACGGATTGGGTGCTCGAGACGCTGAAAGCGAATGGTTATCCTAACCTGATAAAGAACGATGCCGGAATAGCCGGCGACAATGTTCCTAAGTTGAAAGCACGGTTCCAACACGATGTCGTGGACCTCAAACCCGATTTGGTCGTTTTGAACATCGGCACCAATGACCGGGAACCGGTTGAGGAGTACCGGCGCGACGTTGAGGCGATGGTGAAACAGGTGCGCCAGAGCGGAGCCAGAATGTTGTTGTGTATTCCGCCCGGCATCAATGACCCAAAGAAACCTGAACGCGCCGCCAACATTGTGGCGTATGGCGAAGTGTTGCGCGAGTTAGCCAAGACTTACGATTGCACTGTTGTGGATTTTCACGCGGCATTTGCCGGCGGAACGCGTGCGGCGTCGGCGGCTGAGCAGACCACGGTATCGTTACCGGGAGCAGCGGCGGAGACCAAGCGGATTTTGTGGGGACCGGATGGCGTGCATCACACCATCAATGGCTGGCGGACGATGGGCCGGTGCGTCCTGGACGCATTGGATTGCCGGGCGCCGATGATTGAGAAAGTTTCGTTGTATCCCGGAACGCTCACCGGCTGGTTGATTGGCCCGGTAACTCCGTGGAAGGATAGTAGTCAGTCACCGGCATTACCGGAAAACGCCGGCACGGACTGGCGGAAGTTTGACCGGGAAGCCGAGGTCGCGAAGACGAGTTGGTGGCAACGCAGTTGGCTCGAACGCGGCGGCGTGATGCCGATGGGCCAAGAAGTGGTCGCCGGTAAGCCCGGCACGGCTGGCAAAGATGTCGGCGCTTTCGCGTTGGCGATTGTGCAATCGGACAAGGACACGGAAGCGGTTTTACATCTGGGCGGTTCGCCCGGCTACACGGTCTGGTGGAATGACGAATTGATTTGGCAATGCAAGTCGCTGCGCGGTTACCATCCGGACGCTGAGCGCATTACTGTCAAACTGCGCAAGGGCGAGAATCGTATTCTTGTTTTCACCAACTGGCTTTTCTACATCTCGCTGGGAGAAATCTAAATGGTCAAGTTGACGCTAGTAAGTACTCAGGATCAGCTTGTTGCCAAGGCTGTGGAATTGTTCAAGAACCGGTGGCAGGCGCGGACGCGTGTCCGGTTGCTGGCCCAATGTGCAAAACCGACTTGGGAGCTGGTGGTTGAAACCGGTCGGGTCGGTCAACCACAGTCTTATGCGATTACGACAGCCGGTCGCAAATTAACAGTCAGCGGCACAGATGGACGCGGTGTGTTGTACGGTTTGGGCCATCTGCTCCGGCAACTTGTCTTTGCGCCAGACCGTGTTGTGCTGCCGGTAATTAACGAGACGCGGACGCCGGCGGTGTACAACCGGGGTGTGTACTTTGCCACGCATTTCAACAACTGGTACGAGGCGGCGCCAATTGAGCAGGTCGAACGCTACATTGAAGAAATGGCGTTGTGGGGTTTCGATGCGTGGATGTTCTGGTTCGATATGAACTGGTTTCCGCACGGTTTCTGGCGCGACCCCAAAAGTCGCGGGATGCAGATGATTGGCCGGCTCCGGCGAATGATTGCCACGGCTCGCGCGTGCGGAATGAAAGTCGCGAGCGGCGGTCTCGGCAACGAAGGATTTAATTATCAACCGCCGGCTGCGTTGCGTGCTGACCCTAGCGGCCGGCATGGCGGGTTTTATCAATTTAGTCAGATTTGTCCGTCGCAGCCCGGCGGGTTGAAGATGATACTCGAGAATCGACGGCAAGTTATGCAGTTGCTTGGTGAGTACGATGTGCATATTCACTGGCCGTATGACCAAGGTGGTTGTGGTTGCGCGCAATGTGCGCATGCGCCGGGCCGGTGGGGGAAGAAGTTTCTCGAGATTGGCGAGAAGATTGCCGCAGTTGCACGCGAAGTGAATCCAGAGGTTCAGGTGGTAGTCTCGACTTGGTTAATGGACGAAGTTGAGCGGAAGATGGTTTACGCGCAGTGCGATGCGAATGCCGACTGGTTTCATGGAATTCTCTCACATGCCGATCATATGAGTGAGTACACACCACCCGCACAATACTCGCGGGCGGTCTTCCCAGAAATCAGCATGTTCGACTGCTATTTCTGCTCGTACGGCAGTAACGGCGCGAACCCGGCACCACAGCGGATGGCCGCCGAAGCACAATGTGTCGCGCGTGCCGGTTGGGGCACGGATTTGTATTCGGAAGGTATGTATACTGACTTGAACGCGGCGGTTTATGCCGGCCGTTTGTGGAATCCAGATTGCGATTTGACCGGGATTCTGACCGAATACACCCGGTATTACTTCGGTCAGGCGAACGTGAAAGCCGGCAGCGAATTGATTTGCGGCTTGGAAACAACCTGGGGCGCGCAGGCCCTCCTGAAGACTGACGCAAAAACGGTTGCCGGCTTATTAGTGAAAGCACGGAGCTTGAAAGTGCGTTTGCCGCGGCATCGTGACGCCTTGGATCGCTGGCGGATGTTACTGGACCGGGCGGAAATGGATCAGTTGATGAAAGCTGCTGGACCGGACCGCTCGTTGGCGATCGAATCTCGCGAAATTTTCGAAGCGATTGGCTACGCGCCGGCAGCCAAGCTTCGGTCACGGGTCAAACAGTTCACCATCGCCTTGCGCCGACGGGAAAAACTCGTCGATCAACTGATGGACGCTCACTGGCGTTACCTTCAGCATTTCAAGATGGAAAATAATGTTTTAGTCTTTCTGCCGGACGATGTAATTGGTCGTCACCAGTGGGACGCGTTAATTGACCCGCTCGCGAAAGTGGTGACTGTTCGCGACGAGACTAGGATGCGGAACGAACTTAGTCGGGCCTTCAAGCGCTGGTTCTGGTGCAATGGCATTGATGTTAATTATCTCTTCCAATGAACCGTGTGAACCAGAATACTGGTAATGCGATGCATTCTGCCAGTTCATCCAAACCACTACGCGCCGGCGCTGCGAAGGTTGACATATCGCCGGTCAACGATATCCAGATCGCAGGCTCCATCGGTTGGCGCCGGCCGTGCAGCGGCGTTGCGGATCCAATCTACGCCCACGCGTTGGTACTCGAACAAGCGGGCCGGCAATTCTGCATTCTGTCGGTGGATGTTTTGGCTGTCGATATGCCGTGGGCCAATGAGATCCGGCAACGCGTCCACAAGCTTACCGGTATTCCACGTGAGGCTGTGCTGCTTCACGCCACGCAAAACCACGCGGCACCGGACATCGGCAATGATTTTTCTCACGACTCCTGCAAACTCATTCCGGACGAACTCGCGTGGGTGCGCGGCGGCGATCCACGTTATAATGAACCAGCGGTTGCCGGTATTTTGGAGTCCGTCAGCTTGGCGTTGCAGAGGCTCACGCCGGTTCGTGTCGCGGCCGGGCGGTCGATGGATGGCCGACTCGCGGTGAATCGTCGGTATATCATGCGCGATGGCACACTCCGGTGCCAGCCGCCGTTGTGCAGCCCGGACATTCTCCATGTTGAAGGGCCGATTGACCCGGAAGTGGGCGTTGTCACTTTCACAGCAACCGACGGGCGCGTGATGGCAGTCTTGCTGCACCACACCGCGCATCCGACCAGTGGTTACTGGGGCACGAAGGCCTCGTCGGATTGGCCCGGCGCGTGGTGCCGGGAAATGGAAACCCATTTTGGCGCGAACTGCACGGCGTTGGTCGTTAACGGTTGCTGCGGGAACATCGTCACCTTTAACTACCTCAGTCCTGACCAAGCGCCCGACCGGGGAATCGGCGATTACCGGGCAATGGGACGACTCCTCGCGCAATCGACCAAGCATGCACTAGAAAATATGACGCCGCTTGGTGCGCCGGTCTTGGCTTGGGTGAGTCACAATTTACGGTTGGGGTGGCGCAAGGTACCGGCCAAGATCATCGCCGAGTCGAAGCGCGTGCTCCGGCAACACCGCACGCCAGTCTGGGACGACGCCACGCAAGTCAACCGGGATTGGCTGCACGCCGTTGGCATTCTCGACTTGCTCGACCAGCAGCGGATGCAGCCGACTTTCCCGTACGAGATTCAAGCGATACGCCTCGGCGATTTCGCGCTGGTGGCGGTCGGCGGGGAACCGTTTGTCGAAATGCAGTTGGCCATCAAACGCGATTCCCCGTTGCCCTTCACATATCTGGCGCATATGAGCAACGGCGGCATTGGCTATATTCCCACCCGGCGCGCAATCGCGGCCGGCGGCTACGAAACGATGAGCGGCTTCGGTTCGCCATTTGCCGTGGAAGCGGCGGAGTTAATCGAGCGCGCCGCTGTGAGACTGCTCCGCAAACTTGCTGACTGATATGAAGAACGTTTATATCATCGGCGATTCTATCTCGCTTGGCTATACGCCAGAAGTGACGCGGCTGTTGGATGGTCGTGCCCGCGTCACGCATAGTCCCGGCAATGCCCAGTATTCATCATTCGGATTGCGGAATCTCAAGGCCTGGCTCGGTGAGGAACGCTTCGATCTCATCCATTTTAACTGGGGCTGTTGGGACCGGCATTATCTCGATTCTATGGCCGATCCGCTAGAGCCTAGTGTCGCCAAATTTAAGCGCGACGGTGTGCGTCGTACTACGCCGGAGCAGTACGCGGCGAACATTGAAGCCATTGTCAAAATTCTACAAACGACCGGCGCAAGGCTCATCTGGGCTTCCAGCACGCCATTGCGTGACGATGGTAAATTGGTCTGCAAACCGGAAGAAGTCGCACCCTACAATGCCGTTGCCGCCCGTGTTATGGCCGCGTACGGCATTGCAATCAACGATCTGTATGCCTGCGCCTTACCGGAGTTGGATCGTCTTATCTCGTCTGACGGTTGCCATTTTACCGACGACGGCTACCGGCATCTAGGCCGGCAAGTCGCCGCGGTTATCCAAGGAGAACTCGCATTATGAAACTCGCCGCCGCCCAAATCCTCAGCTCGAACGCTTGTATTATGCAGCGTCTCGCCAATGATCCTGGCAAACGCAACGAGCATTTTAAAAAATATAACATCAACGCCTCGACATTTGACGAAGCCTACATCCGCGCCAACGGCGAAGCCTACCTCGATTACTTGGAAGAACAAGTGCGCGAGGCGGCTAACCAGAAAATCGATTTACTTTTGTTCCCGGAGTTTTGTTTTCAGCCGGGGGTCGCTGCCGGTGTACACCCGACGATTCCGTTGAACCCGAACGCCCGTGCCGATGCGTTGCGTGTCTTCACATGGTCCGGTAAGCTATTCACTAAGTGGTTGCGCCGGCAGGCGAAGGCGACAGGTATGTTGATTGCTGCGGCCAGTTACACTGTCCGTGCCGGCAAGATTTACAACACCGGCCTGCTTGCTGACGAAAACGGTGAACTCGCGCTCCGGTATGAAAAAATTCACCTGCCGTTCGATGAAAAGCAGACGGTTGAGCTTGGTCGCAAATACAACGTCGCTGACACGCGGCTCGGAAAAGTCGGCTTTGCGATTTGTTACGACATGCAGTACCC
The DNA here is from genome assembly GCA_037142335.1 of Verrucomicrobiota bacterium. GTDB lineage: Bacteria > Verrucomicrobiota > Verrucomicrobiia > Palsa-1439 > Palsa-1439 > CAINDI01. The sequence goes on from JBAXAT010000090.1 coordinate 6,082, forward strand.
CGAGGATATCGCCTGCTTGGCGATGCAAGGCGTACAAATCATCCTCCATCCCTCCGGCGGCTACACCGGCCCCGGCGAACCGTCCGACATGGGCCAGATTCGCCTGCGGGTGCGCGCTGCTGACGCCAGCGCCGCGTTGGTCTACGCCTGTTTTGCCAAGGACAATACCGGCTGCCGTGAATCCTGCGTCATTGCCCCGAACGGCGAAGTCAAAGCGTGTGTTACCGGCACGGATGTGGGCTTTGCGGTTGGCGATGTGGAATTTGGCGTCAAACATCCGATCTCGGGCGCGCCGTCCGCAACGCCCGACTGGATCGCGTTGCGCCGGGCGCACCGCCGTCCGCAAACCTACCGACCATTAACTGCTCTATGAAAAAACCTTCATTCCAAAAACTCTGCACGCCGGGGCAAAACATGTTTTGCATCTGGGCGGCGGCCTACGCTCCGCCAATGGCGGGAGTGCCGGCTCAGGTTTTCCTCGGGGAATGGACCGGGACAAACAACGGCGCGGACTTGATCGCCTTGGAGATCGACTCCGGCCGGCAAGAAATTATCGGCTTCGACGGCATTGAATCCACACAATGTCTGGGTGTTGATCCCTACCGTCCAATTATCTGGATGCACGACCGGAAGGCCTTGGTGGAAATCG
>JBAXAT010000091.1:0-6651 GCA_037142335.1 Verrucomicrobiota bacterium
GCAGCGCAGTCGTCCACATTCAGCGCGCGCGTGACAGTGCGGACGTCGAGACTTTCGGCGTGCAACATCTGGATGGTCGAGAGAATTTCGTCAGTGCGCAGCATGATTACCTTTCGAAACGGAGGTGGTTGGTGGCAACAAAAATATTTTCGTGCTGGAGTTTGACCGTAAACGCTTCTTCAGCGGCAATCTGTTCGAGGTCGGCCTGCAATAGCGCGAGGTCGCGCGCGGCCGGAATTTCGAGCTGGCCGATCAGTAGGAAGTCGTCATCTTGCCGGTGGGCAAACAGGTCGAGAATGTTGATGTCCTTGCCGGCGAGGTATTCGCTGAACCGACGGACAATACCCGGTTTGTCTTTGCCGAACGCGGTAAGGACGAATCGGTCCACTGTCGTAACCGGCTTGGCGACCGGCGGGACAAATTTGCGAGCGACGACTTGAAAGCCGTGGGCCGGGTCGCCGCGAATCTCGACGGCGAGCGCGTCCGGTTCGACCGGTTTGGCAAAGCTGATAACCATGATGAGCGTGAAGTAACCTTCGACAACGGTCTGGCTGCAAGCGTCGATGTTGCCGCCGCGCTGGTTGACGGAGCGAGTGATGGCGGCGACGATGCCAGGGTGGTCGCCGGTCAAGACATTGAGAACATAAGCGTTCGGGAATTGGGTTTTCATTGGTGTTCCACGGGTTCGACATGTTGCCAGGCGTGATAGGAAGTGCGCACGACCGGCCCGCTTTCAACATGCCGGAAGCCAAGCGGCAAGGCGGCGTTGCGGAGTTCGGCAAATTCTTGCGGTGTGATAAACGCTTGGACCGGTAATTGCTCCGGTGACGGCTGTAAATACTGGCCCAGCGTCAGGATGTCGCAGCCATGCCGGCGCAGGTCGGAAAAAACTTGTAACAACTCTTCCCGCGTTTCGCCAAGGCCGAGCATCAATCCGGACTTCGTCAAAATACCGGGCCGAAATTCTTTCGCCATTTCCAGCACGCGCAGCGACCGGTCGTACACCGCACCGGGCCGGACTTGCCGGTAGAGGCGCGGGACGGTTTCAACGTTGTGCGCCAACACTCGCAACGGCGTTTCAACCACACGTCGAACACAATCCGCAACGCCACGAAAATCGGGGATGAGCATTTCAATGCGGCACGCCGGCAACCGGTGGTGAATCGCTTCGATGGTGGCGGCGATGTGACCGGCACCTTGGTCCGGTAAGTCGTCGCGGTTGACGGACGTGAGCACCGCGTAATCGAGCTGCATTGCGGCAACGACTTCGGCAACACTGGCCGGTTCATTGGCATCAAGCTGACCGGGTTGGCCTTTGTTCACCGAACAAAAATTGCAACGCCGGGTGCAGGTGTCGCCCATCAGCATGAATGTCGCCGTACCATGGCTCCAGCACTCGCCGATGTTCGGGCACTTGGCTTCTTCACAAACTGTGTGGAGCTTGAAACCTTGCCGGGCCGCGCTCAACTGGAGATAGCGTTCCCCGCTCGCCGGCCGGGTGCGAATCCACGCCGGGATGCGCGGGCGAGTTACTGGTGGAAGACAAGCGGTGCTCATTTGACTTCCAATCGGCGCGCGATGCCGAACCTTTCAATCCGCTTACGCAACGTGGCGCGGGTGATACCCAGCAGCTTTGCGGTTTGCACCTGATTACCAGCCGTGTCTTCCAGTGCACGAATAATTAATTCGCGTTCGACAGCCGGCAGGACTTTCAACTTTGTGTCTTTGCGGGCTAAGGCAAACAATGGTCGCACGGCCGCGTCAATCGCCGCGTGGACGTCTTCGGGCGCTCCAACCGGCGGGCGCGGGTCGCGGATTTCCAACGGCAGATCTTCCACCGTCAACGTGTCGCCGCGCGCGACAACAGCAGCACGCGCGATGGCGTTTTCCAGCTCGCGCACGTTGCCGAGCCAACCGGAGGCGATCAACAGTTTCAAGGCTGGGCCGGCAATCTTCTTACCACGCGCCGACGACGGAACGGATTTGCCAAGCTTCTGCAGAAAATAATCCACCAATACAGGAATATCATCGCGCCGGTCGCGCAATGCCGGCAAGTGGATGCGCACAACGTTGAGCCGGTAAAAAAGGTCTTCGCGGAATTTCTTCGCGGCGACTTGCCGTTCTGGTTCGCGGTTGGTGGCGGCGATGATGCGGACATCCGCACGGAGCGTTTGGTTGCCGCCGACGCGCTGGAATTCGCCATTTTGGAGGACGCGTAAAATTTTAGTCTGCGTTTGCAATGGCATATCGCCGATTTCGTCGAGAAAAATCGTGCCGCCATCGCATTGCTCAAACTTGCCGATCCGCCGCTCAGTCGCGCCGGTAAAGGAACCTTTTTCATGGCCGAAGAGTTCGCTCTCCAATAGATTTTCCGGAATGGCGGCGCAGTTGATCGCGAGGAACGGTTGCTCTTTCCGAAGGCTATGGTGGTAAATTGCGCGGGCGACAAGTTCCTTGCCGGTTCCACTCTCGCCGGTAATCAGCACGGTGGCATCGGAGTGCGAGACTTGGCCAATCATTTTAAAAACCTGTTGCATTGCCTCGCTCTTGCCAACGATGCCTTCGGCGTAATCTTCTTTCGAGAGTAACGGCTGGTAGCTGACAACTTCGCGCATGTCGCGAGCGGTCTTGAGTGCCGCGGCGATTAGGACTTTAAGTTTTGGTACGTCGAGCGGTTTCAGGACATAATCGTAGGCGCCGAGTTTCATCGCTTCGATGGCTGTCTGCGTCGTGCCGTAAGCGGTCATCATGATTACGAGCAATCGGGAGTTAAGTTCCCGGAGTTTGCGCAACGTATCGAGGCCGTTGGTCGCGCCCATCCGGATATCCATCACTACTAAATCCGGCTGCACGGCGGCGACTTGGTGAATGGCACTTGGCCCGTCGTGCGCCTCGATGATTTGCAGCGTATCACTTTCGAGATTGCGCCGGAACGCCCGCCGGATGTCGGCATCGTCATCGACAATTAAAATCTTGTCCATCGCTGAATATTCTAACTCGCCAAACGGCGGCGCTCAATGCAATTCAAAATTACTCATCTGCCGGAAGAATTGATACCGGCTGTCAATATCAGCTGGCGTGAGCGTTTGAAGCCGACTGAGACTGAATGCCTCCACATTGTACGATGCGACAACGCTACCGGAAATTACCGCTTTGCGGAGCGTGTCGGCGTTAACCTGACCGGCTTTGGCGAGGTAGCCGGCAAACGCGCCGGCAAAACAATCGCCGGCACCGGTCGGGTCGTGAATATCTTCAAGCGGATAGGCCGGCGCACTGAAAAACAGGCCGTTACCAAAGAGCAAACAACCGTGTTCGCCTTTTTTGATGCAGACATATTTTGGGCCGAGCTTCAGCAACGCGCGTCCGGCTTTGATGAGACTAGTTTCCTTCATCAACTCGCGCGCCTCACTTTCGTTGAGAATCAAGCAGTCGATCTTCGTCAGCAATTCCAACAACGCCTCTTTGGCAATATTGATCCAGAGATCCATTGTGTCGGCGACAACAAATTTCGGTTTCGTCACCTGACTTAGTACGTGCATCTGAAGTTGCGGTGAAATGTTAGCCAGAAAAACGAACGGCGCATTCCGGTACTGCGCCGGCAGCGTCGGATTGAATTTTTCAAAGACATTGAGCGCAATCGACAATGTCCGTCGATTATTCATGTTCCACTCGTATTCACCCGACCACCGGAAGGTCTTACCGGCGGCAATTTCGAGACCGTCGAGATTGACGCCGTGTTTCCGGTAGAGGTCGAGATATTTCTTCGGAAAATCATCACCGACAATGCCAACAAGATTGACTGGTGTGAAAAAACTGGCGGCAATCGCCGCATAACTCGCCGAACCACCGAGCAAGTCGTGATGTTCTTCCAGTGGCGTCTTAACGCTGTCGAGTCCGATTGAACCGGTAATGAGTAAGCTCATAGAAGCGAATTTCTAGCCACGAATGACCGCGAATGCACGCGAATAAATTACCGCCGTTAATCATTCACTACCACTATCGGCGCCGCAAGCTGGCTTCCAGTTGTTGCAGGTCGCCGGGCAAGGCCGCTTTCCAGGTCATTTGCGTGCCATGCTCCAAGCTGAGAATTTCGGCGTGCAACGCTTGCCTTGGAAAATCAATTCGGCGCCGAGGATTGTAGGTTCGGTCGCCGATGAGTGGCACCCCGGCAAACGCGGCTTGGGCGCGAATCTGATGTTTGCGGCCGGTTTCCAATTTCAACCGCACCTTCGTGACTCCCGCGAGTTCCGCGATAACTTCATAATGCGTGATTGCCTCCACCGCCTCGGCTTCTGGTTGCAACACGACCACCTGACGGAGTTCGTCTTCGCTTAACTTCAACCAGTTGCGCCACGTGCCTTGCGCCAATTTCAACCGCCCTTCTACATACGCCACATATTCGCGCTGCATCTTATGCGCGCTCACCTGCTCAATTAAACTTGCCCGCGAAGTTGAATTCATCGCCATACAAAAGACGCCACTGGTATATTGGTCCAGCCGATGTACCGGCAACGGTTTCAATCTCCGATAAACCGCCGGTAACGTCCGCTCGACGAGCGTCCGATCAAACACGTGGAGCTTGCCGGACAGAAAATCCGCCAGAATGCTTTGCGCTGACAAATCATCGGGTGCCGCGGAGAGCGAAAGTAAGCCCGGTCCCTTGTTCACGACAGCGAGCGCGCTGTCGAGGTACATCAGGTTGACGCGCGTATGAATCTGCCAGCCGTCCCGCCCGCAATCCAAGGTTGTGGCTTGCCGGTCGAGAAGCTTCAGTGCAATACCGGGGTTCGACATCAGTTGATGCGGCTTACGAACAACGATCCCATTGACGTTGACCCGGCCGGCAGTGATCCATTGTTTCGCGCGCTTCTTTGGCACGTCTGGAAATTTCGCCAGCAGCCAATCCAGCAGCGGCCGGTGGTTATCTTGTGTCGTCATTGTCAGCAGCATGTGACCTGCGGCAACGAAAATCAATGTTTATGCCTTGCTCGGATGAAGTTTTACCGGTACGTTACGCGGCTCCCCATGTTAACAATTTCAGGCATCACCAAGGCGTTTGGCGCGCGGACTCTTTTCGAGAACGCGTCGCTGCAGGTCAACCGCGGCGAACGGATTGGTCTGGTCGGCCCGAATGGCGCCGGCAAATCTACGCTATTTAATCTCGCGCTCGGCTACGACTGGCCGGACGAAGGTGAAGTAAATATCGAGCGGGGCTCCACCATCGGCCACTTGCCCCAGGAAACTGCGCCGGCCGGCGATGAAACCGTGCTCGAATTGGCCATCGCCATCACGCCGGAGGTTGCTGAATTGCAACGGCGCTTGAAAGCCTTTGAGGCCGGCCACGACACCGAATCAGAAGATTTCCACGAAGTGCAGGCCCGCTACGACGAACTCGGCGGTTACCAACTTGAACCGCGCGCCAAAACGATTCTCCGTGGTCTGGCGTTCCGGGAACGCGATTTCGACCGCCCGGCCAAGGCGATGAGCGGCGGCTGGGTGATGCGCGCCTATCTGGCCCGGTTGCTGGTGCAGCAGCCAGACTTGCTCTTGCTCGACGAGCCGACGAACCATCTCGACCTCGGCGCGTTGCAGTGGTTTCAGGAATATCTGAAGCATTATCCCGGCGCAATTTTAGTGATCTCGCACGACCGGGAATTTATCAACCAGCTCGTTGGCAGCATCATTGAAATCCGGCAGTCGCAAATCTTCCGGTACCGTGGCAATTACGACGATTATCTCGTCCAGCGCGAAGCCAACGATGTGCAGTTGCTGGCCGCTTACAAAAATCAGCAGAAGAAAATCGAACAGCTCCAAGATTTCGCCAACCGGTTCCGTGCCAAAGCTAGCAAGGCATCGCAGGCACAAGCCAAGCTCAAACAAATTGAGCGGATGGACAAAATCGAAGCACCGGTTAAGGAAGGCCGGAGCATCCATTTTCATTTTCCACAACCACAACGCAGCGGCCACCGCGTCATTAAACTTCAGGACATCCATTATTCCTACGATACGACCGTGGTTTACCGGGGTATGGAATTCGAGGCTGAACGCGGCCAACGCATCGTTCTCGTCGGTCCCAACGGTGCCGGCAAATCAACACTGCTGAAACTGCTGGCCGGCGTTCTACAGGTGCAAGCCGGCAGCCGTGAACTTGGATTAAACGTCAAAGCCGGCTACTACGCGCAGTACCGTGTGGAAATGTTGCGCGCCGACCGCACTGTTCTCGAAGAAGCGCTCGATACGCCGCAGAAAGTTTCCACCGAATCTGTCCGTACCGTCCTCGGCTCGTTCCTGTTTCGCGGCGATGACGTGTTCAAACAAGTCGGCATCCTCAGCGGTGGCGAAAAAAGCCGGTTGGCGCTCGTGAAATTACTACTCGATCCGCCGAACCTGCTCTTGATGGACGAGCCGACCACGCACCTCGACATGGCGAGCATTTACGCGCTCATCGGCGCGCTCGAACAATTCTCCGGCACGCTCATCTTCATCAGCCACGACGTTTATTTCATCCGCAAACTCGCCAAACACGTTCTTCACGTTGACTCCGGTGTGCTCACGCCGTATCACGGCGACTACCAATATTACCTCGATAAATCCGCCACACTCGCGCCGGTCGTGCCGCCGCCAACGCCAATTCAACCGCCACCGGTGAAG
>JBAXAT010000092.1:0-6593 GCA_037142335.1 Verrucomicrobiota bacterium
CATCGCGTCGTTGCGCCGTCTCGCTTGGGGCCCGCCCAAGCTTCGCCGACGCGCCTAGCGCTGCGTCCGTTTGCACCCCCTGCGCGCCCACGGCCAAAGTCCGACAGGCTGCTGGCCTGATGATTGAGTTGCTGACCTGGGTCAATGAGGAACGCGACAAGGCGCAACTGACGAAGGCCGAGGCCGACTTCCGGCGCGCGGCGGAGTTATTCAAGGATAAGTCCATCTCCGAAGCGGTTTACGACCAGACACGCGCGGCGGTTGACGCTGCGAAGGCAACACTGGCAGCCGATCAGGCGGCGTTGAATAACGCGCAATTGCAGTTGAGCTACTGCCACATCAAATCACCGGTGCGCGGCCGGGTCGGCCTACTACTGGTTAATGTCGGCAACCTCGTCAAGGACAACGATACCTTGTTGGCGGTGGTCAACCAGACGCGGCCGGTCTATGTGGATTTTTCCGTACCGGAACAGGTGTTGGCTGAGGTCCGCAAACAAATGTCTGTGACCAGGCTGCCGGTCGCTGTCACACTGCCGGGGCACAATCAGGGCGGGGCCACCGGTGAGTTGAGGGTGGTCAACAACGCGGTGGACACAACGACCGGGACGGTCCTGCTGCGCGCGCTGTTTGCCAACGCCGACGAATTGTTGTGGCCCGGCCAGTTCGTAAATGTGTCCGTCACACTTGCGATCCAGCGCGGCGCGGTGGTCATACCGGCCAATGCCGTTCAGATCGGCCAGCAAGGCCCGTACGTCTATGTGATCAAGCCTGATCAGACTGTCGAATCCCGCCTCGTGGTTACCGGCGAAGAACTTGGCGAAGAAACCATCATCAAAGACGGCGTCCAACCCGGCGAAACGGTCGTGACCAGCAATCAGCTCCGTCTTAATCCCGGTACGAAGGTGCAAATCAAGGGCGCTGCGGAGCCGGTCGCGAAGAAATCGTGAACATCTCTGAGCCATTTATCCGGCGACCAGTGGCCACGACGTTGATCATGCTGGGGGTGCTGTTGTTTGGGATTCTTGCCTTCCGCGTGTTGCCGGTCAACGATCTGCCGACGGTGGATTTTCCGACGATTTCCGTTTCAGCCGGCTTGCCGGGCGCAAACCCCGAGACGATGGCGGGGGCCGTCGCGACGCCATTGGAACGACAATTCTCGACGATTGACGGCGTGGATTCGATGACCTCGATTAGCACGCTGGGATCGACCGAGATTACACTGCAGTTTAGTTTGCGCCGCAGTATCAACGATGCTGCTTCCGATGTCATTTCCGCCATCAGCCGTGCGCAACGATTATTGCCGCCCGGCATGCCGCAACCGCCGACCTACCGGAAGGTCAACCCCGCCGACCAGCCAATCCTGCAACTAGCACTGACCTCGGAAACAATTCCGCTGTGGGAGGTCAACGAATACGCCGACAGCCTGCTGGCCCAGCGCATCGCCACAATCAACGGCGTTGCCCAGGTCAATGTGTATGGCGCGCAGAAGTACGCTGTCCACATTCAGGTCAATCCTGACGCACTGGCCAGCCGTGGGATTGGCATCAACGAAGTCGAAGATGCCATCACCAGCGCCAATGTTAATCGACCGGTCGGCACCCTCGAAGGACAGCAGATGGCCTACACGATTCGTAGCACCGGCCAACTACTGGCGGCCAAGCCGTATGAAGCGGTAATTGTCGCCTACCGGAAAGGCGCGCCGGTCCGCCTGAAAGATGTTGGCCGGGCCGTGAACGGCACGGAAGACGACCGCACGGCGGCGTGGTACGTCGATAAGACCGGTTCCCGGCGCGCGGTCGTCCTCGGTGTGCAACGGCAACCGGGTGCGAACACGGTGGCCGTCGCCGACGAAATCAAGGCCTTGCTGCCGACGCTACAGAACCAGCTCCCGCCCTCAGTGAAACTACATATTCTTTACGACCGGTCGCAGTCGATCCGCGATTCAGTCCATGAGGTTGAGTTTACCTTACTGCTGAGCTTCGCATTGGTGGTGCTGGTGGTCTTCGTCTTCTTGCGTAGTCTGACTGCGACAATTATCCCGAGTCTGGCATTGCCGTTGAGCATCGTCGGTACGTTTGCGGTGATGTACGCCTGCGATTACACGGTGGACAATCTCTCGCTGATGGCGTTGACGCTGGCCATCGGGTTCGTCGTGGATGATGCGATTGTGATGCTGGAGAACATCCACCGTCACATCGAACAAGGCGAGTCGCCGCTCGAGGCTGCACTGAAAGGGTCAAAGCAGATCGGCTTCACGATTCTCTCGATGACGATCTCGTTGGCGGCGGTCTTTATTCCGATTTTGTTTATGGGCGGCGTGCTCGGGCGATTGTTCCGCGAGTTTTCGGTAGTGATCTGCGCGGCGATTTTAATTTCAGGCGTGGTATCGCTGACGCTGACGCCGATGTTGTGCAGCCGGTTTCTCAAGCCGCATGGCGCAGAACAACATGGCCGAATGTATCAGGCGTCGGAACGGTTCTTCGGGTGGTTGCTGGCGGCGTATCAACGTAGCTTGCGCTGGGTGCTGGCCCATCGCCGGGCGACATTGATCGTCAACGGGATTATTCTCATCCTGACAGTCTGGCTGCTCTTCCGTGTTCCGAAAGGTTTCGTTCCCGACGAGGATAACAACCGGATCGTCGCGACAACCGAGACCGCACAAGGTTCATCGTTCCGGGCCCGTATCCAACAACAGCAGGCGGTGGCCGAGGTGGTTCGGCAAGACCCGAACGTGCAGGCGTTCATGTCCGCTGTCGGCGGCGGTGGCAATGTTCCGAACAATGGGCGCCTGCTGATTACGCTCAAGCCGCGGAGCGACCGGCAAGAGGACATTAGTGCGGTCATCCAAAATCTCCGCAAGAAACTCGCACCACTCAGCGATGTCCAGGTCTTCCTGCGCAATCCGCCATCCATCCCCATCGGCGGCCGGGCTAGTAAGGCGCAATACCAGTTCACACTCCAAAGCTCCGACCTCGCCGAACTCTACGAGTGGGCGCCGGTGTTGGAAGAGAAACTGCGCGCCGCGCCCGAACTACAGGATGTCACCAGCGATCTCCAGATCAAGAACCCACAGGTCACCGTCATCATTGATCGCGACAAAGCCGCCACCCTTGGCCTCAGCCCTGAACAAATCGAAGGCGCGTTGGCCAACAGCTATGGCCCGCGCTGGATTTCCACCATCTATGCGCAGGAAGACCAATACCGGGTGCTGCTGGAACTTGAACCGCAATTTCAGACCGGTCCATCCGTCCTGTCCAAGCTCTACATCAAGTCGCCCGCCGGCCAGTTGATCCGGCTCGATTCCATCTCACAACTCAAGCGCGACGCGGGCGCGCAATCCATCACCCACGCCGGCCAACTACCGGCCGTTACCGTCTCGTTCAACGTTAAGCCCGGCGTCGCCCTCGGCGACGCCGTCAACCGCGTCCGCGATATCTCGCGCAGCGTCCTGCCGGCCACGATGAGTACCAGCTTCCAAGGTACTGCCGGCGCGTTTCAAGATTCTCTCAAGGGCCTCGGCCTACTGTTGATCCTCTCGATCGTTTTCATTTACATCGTGCTCGGCATTCTGTACGAAAGCTTCATCCACCCGCTCACGATTCTGTCCGGCCTGCCTTCGGCCGGCTTGGGCGCACTGGTGACCCTATTACTGTTCGGCACCGACCTAAATGTGTACTCGTTTGTCGGCCTGATCATGCTCATCGGCATCGTGAAGAAGAACGCCATTATGCAGATTGATTTTGCCCTCGACGCCCAGCGGAACGAAGGTAAGTCACCTATGGATGCCATCTACGCAGGGTGTGTCGTGCGGTTCCGGCCAATCATGATGACCACCATGGCCGCGCTGCTCGGTGCGTTGCCGATCGCCATCGGGTTCGGGGCCGGTGGTGGCGGTCGGCGGACGCTCGGCTTGGCGGTTGTCGGCGGTTTGTTGATTTCGCAACTAATCACGCTGTACCTAACGCCGGTAATCTACCTTTACCTCGACACGCTCCAGCGCAAACTGATTGGCTGGCGCGAACAACGGACACAAAATCGGCTCGCATCTACTGCGGGTGGTCGCTAGAGCCGGAACGACACGGCATAATCCGTTTCACCTCTTGGAACCCGCCGAGCGAGCTCCGCAGAAAGTTCACGCCCTTATCGAGTGCTAGATGCGCTCGAAATCTTGGTGCTCTCGCAAGAACCGGTAATTCCCGTCTGTGTGATGCAAGCGCGCCCAATTAGTCTATTGCCGATGCATGATTCTGGCCGGGAAGATTTCAAGAGTCTCGCCGTCCACGCCAACGATTCAATTACACTAGCTACACCGACATCTTACAATTGCTCCAGTGCCGGTATTCGGATTACTAACCGGTCGCGCTGTTCGTCTGGTCGGTGGCTGGCGCGTATTTCTCACGGCGCAACCTGCTGACTTCAGCTAGCTCGGCAGCAGTTAATTCGTATTGCACAAACTCGACACCAAACTCACTTTGAAACCCAGCCAGCAGCCGGTCGGCGTCCACACAACCAGCAATCGAACCTTGATGCAAAACGCCGTTACGCCCACGCCGTTGCGCTCCACCGGCAAGCTTTTGGTCGCCGGCAATCACATCACCGGCGACTGGATTCTGAAAACATTCGTACTGACCGCACGGTGTCTTGGCTTGGCGTAGGAGTTCGGTTTGCCCGGTAAGTGTGGCGGCAACGGCGCGATGAATTGCTTGGTAAGCATCGATTGTGCTCAGCCGGTAAAGCGGGTGGCACGGTGGGATAACCACGGTGTAGGTCGTGTCGTTAACGTGATAGACGAGGCCACCGCCGGTGGGCCGGCGGACGATTTCGTATTGGCTGACAAACTGGGCGGGAAATTTTTGGAAGTAACCATAGGAAATTGCCGGTTGCTGCCACGAATAAAGTCGAAGCAAAGGTCGGCCACGTACAATAGCAAATCGCAGTAGCGCGTGATCCACTGCCATGTTAGTAGCGGCGTCGGCTGCTGGCGACCGGAGGCAATCCCAGGTTTCCATTAGCAGAGTTTAGCACGCCGGCGCAGAAACTTCACGGTTGCGCCTGCCGCGTTGACTGCGTATTGTTAGCAACGTGACTCTTACCGAAAAAATTATGGCGCGCGCCGCTGGCAAGACGACGGTGCGGCCCGGCGACAATGTCTGGGTGAATGTGGACGTTCTGATGACGCACGACGTGTGCGGGCCGGGAACCATCGGCGTTTTCAAGCGTGAGTTCGGCAAGACTGCCAAAGTTTGGGACCGCGAAAAAATCGTCATCATCCCAGACCATTACATCTTTACCGGCGACTCGATGTCGAATCGCAACGTCGACATTCTCCGCGAATTCGTCGGTGAGCAGGGGATTAAATATTTTTATGATGTGATTGACGATCCAGCCGGCAAATGGATTTTTGATACCGGCAAGGGAAATTACGGCCGGCAGTTTGGCAACAACTTTGCCGGCGTCTGCCATGCGGCTCTCGCGGCCCGCGGACACACGCGGCCGGGAGAAGTATTGCTCGGCACTGACTCGCACACCTGTATGGCCGGCGCGTTTGGTGAATTTGCGACCGGCATTGGCAATACGGATGCCGGCTTTGTGTTCGGCACCGGCAAGCTGTTGCTGAAAGTCCCGGAGACGATGCGTTTCTGGTTCGACGGCCAGCTCCAGCGCGGCGTGATGGGCAAGGACATCATCCTACACCTCATCGGCGAAATCGGCTTCGACGGCGCGACCTACCGGGCGATGCAGTTCGATGGTCCAGGCGCGAAAGCGTTGGGCATGGACGACCGGATGACGATTGCTAATATGGCCATCGAGGCCGGCGGCAAAAACGGCATCTTCGCGCCCGACGATAAAACGTTTACCTACGTGAACGAGCGTATTCAAGCCAATGGCACGAAAGCTGAGTATGATCCGCTCTTCTGCGATGCCGACCAGAAATTTGTGTACGACCAGAAATTTGACCTGAGCAAACTCGAACCGACCGTCGCCTGTCATCCGAATCCCGGCAACCGCAAGCTGGCGAAGGAACTCGGCAACGTCGCGCTCGACCGGGCGTATATTGGCTCGTGTACCGGCGGTAAACTCAGCGACTTCCTCGCATTTGCTAAAATCGTGACCGGCCGCAAGGTGAAGATTGACACGTTCGGCGTGCCGGCGACACCGGAAATTATGCTCGAATTACAGCGGCGCAAAGTCTGGCAAGCACTCGCTGACGCCGGCGTGCAACTGACCGAGAACGCCGGTTGCGCGGCGTGCCTAGGTGGACCGGTGGACACGTTCGGACGGATGAATAAACCGCAAAAGTGCATTTCGACGACGAACCGGAATTTTCCCGGCCGCATGGGACATCTCGAATCACAGGTCTTTCTCGCTTCACCAGCGACGGTAGCCGCCAGTGCGTTGACCGGTAAAATTACTGACCCGCGCGAATTTTTGTAACATGAAGCTCATTTTTCTGCGCCACACGACTGCGACTAACATCGCGCCGCGTGATGCGGTGCGAGCGTTGACATCGGATGGCGAATGGGAAGCTCAGATGGCCGGTGCTGGCTTGGCGGTGCTGGGGATTAGGCCGGTGATGATTTTCTCTAGCCCAC
>JBAXAT010000093.1:0-6531 GCA_037142335.1 Verrucomicrobiota bacterium
GTGCTCAACTCCATCCCGATATAGCCGCCACCAATCACCAGTAATTCCGCCGGAATATCTTCGACTTCCAGCGCCTCCGTCGAGGTCATGATTCGCGGGTTGCCAAGGTCAAAGGCTTTTGGCAAAGCCGGCTTCGAACCAACCGCAATAATCGCTTTGGTAAAATTGATAAATTTTTGTCCCGCTTCAGTCTCCACCCGGAGCGTCGTCGAATTTTCAAAATGGCCGCGGCCGTGCAGCACCTCGACGCCGCGCGCTTTCGCCAACGCCGCCACGCCGCCACTGAGTTTTTCCAAAATGGAATTCTTCCACGCCCGGAGTTTCGCTAAATCAAGTACCGGCGCGCCAAAAGTAATTCCATGCACCGCTGCCGCAGCGGCATCGCCGATAAGTTTCGTCGCGTGCAACAACGCCTTGGATGGAATGCAACCGCGATTCAAACAGACGCCGCCGAGCCGGTCTTGTTCGACGAGAATTACTTTTTTGCCTTTGTCTGCCGCATAAAACGCCGCCGCGTATCCTCCCGGTCCCGCGCCCAATACCACAATGTCAGCCTTGATTGGTTCCATGTTAAACCTTCAAATCCTTCTCGGCGAAATTCTGAAACGCCGCCACCAAATCCACCACAAACCGCGCCGCGCTACCGCCATCGATTATCCGGTGGTCGTACGCCACCGCCACCGGCATCAGCAATCGCGGCTCAATCTTGCCAGCGACAACCGCCGGCTTCACCGTGCCGCGGCCGAGTCCGAGAATGGCGACCTCCGGCAAGTTCACAATCGGCGTGAACGCGCCGCCACCGATGCCGCCTTGGTTGGAAATCGTAAAACTGCCACCCTGCATCTGTTCGCTGGTCAGTTTCCGGTCGCGTGTCTTGCCGGCAAGTTCGTCGAGTTCCTTGGCGAGATGAAGTATGGATTTCTTGTCGGCATCGCGAATTACCGGCACCATCAATCCGTGCTCGGTATCCACCGCGATGCCGATGTGGAAATATTCTTTCAGAACGATTTCTCCGGCCGCTTCGTCGAGGCTGGCGTTGAAGAGCGGATGCTTTTTCAAAGTCTGCACCACCGCCTTGATCGCGAACACCGTCAGCGTCAGCTTCGCACCTTGTTTCTCGTATGACGGCGCAAATTTCTTCCGCAGCTCGTTCAAGCCGGTAATGTCCACCTCGTCAAATTGGGTCACTCGTGGCACCGCCGCCCACGCCGCGCTCATTCGCCGCGCAATCGTCTTGCGTAATTGGCTGACCGGTTTTTTTACCACCGGGCCAAATTTTGCAAAGTCAATTTGCGTCGGCGCTGGTTTGGGTGCGCCACCGGCTTGTAAATTCTGAATGTACGTCCGCAAATCTTCGACAGTGATGCGTCCACCGTGCGCGCTACCTAGCACTTGCGCGAGTGGGATGCCAAGTTGTTCGGCCATCCGTCGCACAGTCGGCGAAGCGGCTGGCGGGATGCCAGAAATTGATTGGGACGCCGTGGGTTTTACCGGCGCGGCCACCGGTCGCTGGGCAACAGGCGATGGTATCAGCGCCGCAACTACGCCGGCACTCTCGGCCAAAGTCAGTAACACCGCGCCGGCGGAAATCTTATCGCCAATATTGACGCGGATTTGCTGGACGATGCCGGCGGCAGAAGACGGGATTGAGCCGACAGCCTTTTCGGTCTCCAATTCCAGAATGGTCTGTTCCTTCTGGATCGAGTCACCGGCCTTGACCGAAATATTGACCACGATGCCACTGTCAGCACCTTCGCCTAGGTTGGGAAGTCGAATGTCCATTGAAATTACCTTTGATTTACGCCTGACTGTTGAACACACGTCTAGTCCAACTTATTGACCTGCGCAATAAAAACTTCTGTTTTGCGTGCCAGTAATTATACTGTCCGCTATGCAATTGCTCGTTGCCACGCGGAATAAACATAAACTCAAAGAAATCGCCGCCATTCTGGAGGAGCTAAAGCTCGACCTCCGCTGTGCCGCCGACATCCCCGGCTTGGCTGACATCGTCGAGGATGCCGCCACCGTCCGCGACAACGCGATTAAGAAAGCGGTCGAGACGGCGAAGTTTGCCAAGATGCTCACCATCGCCGACGATACTGGCCTCGAAGTGGACGCGCTCAACGGCGAACCCGGCGTTCGTTCCGCACGGTATGCCGGCGACGACGCCAGCTATTTTGAGAACAACAAGAAACTGCTCGCCAATTTGCGAGGCGTCCCGGCGGAGAAACGTGCCGCGCGGTTCCGGTGTGTCATTGCCATTGCCGACGAAAATGGCTTGGTGGATTGCGTTGAGGGTATTTGCAACGGCGCGATCATTGCCGACGAAAAAGGTGGTGGCGGTTTCGGCTACGACCCGCTGTTCATTGCCGACGGGCAGGTAAAAACCTTTGCTGAGATTTCTCCTGACATAAAAAACCGGATCAGCCATCGCGGTAAGGCACTGCAAAAAGCGTGGGCAGTCCTGAGCCGGTATCTGCGCGAACACACCGTCTGACATTGCCGGGGTTGATTTCCGGTGGCGGTTACGGCATTCTTCTGGAAGTGTGAAAGCTTTTATTTTAGCCGCCGGGCTGGGAACGCGCTTGCGTGCGCTCGGGTTGGATTTGCCGAAGGTGATGGTGCCGATTGGCGGGCAGCCGTTGCTGCAACATCATTTTGAATGGTTTTGCCGGCAAGGTGTGACGGAATTCATCCTGAACCTGCATTACTTGCCGGAAAAAATTACCGACTTCTTCGGCGACGGCAGCCGGTTCGGTGTGAAAATCACTTATTCGCCGGAGCCCGAACTTCTTGGCACGGCCGGCGGGGTGAAGAAGATGGAAGTGGCATTGCGTGATGGGCCATTTTTGGTGATTTACGGCGATAACCTGATCCGTATCGAACTCGCACCGTTCATTGAGTTTCACCGGCAACGTCGTGCGGTAGCAACGGTTGCGCTGTTTGAGTCCGCGGAGCCCTGGACCGGTGGCGTACTCGACACCGATTCAACCGGCAAGGTGCTGCGGTTCCGGGAGAAGCCCGACCGAAAAGAGATTTCGACAAACCTAATCAACTCAGGTATTTACTTTATGGAACCGGCAGTGTTGGACGCGATTCCAGCTAGGCAGTTTTGCGATTTTGGCAAAGACGTTTTTCCGAAGTTGTTGGCTGCCGGTGCGCCGTTGTACGCGATGAAGCCGAAAGCTTACATCCACGACATCGGGACGCCGGAGCGGTTGGCGCAGGCGCAGTGGGATTTTGAAAATGGATTGGTATTGAAATGATTATTACTCAGACACCATTGCGGATTTCGTTTGCCGGCGGCGGCACGGATTTCTACGAATTCTTCGAAGCCCACGGCGGGGCTGTCGTCAGCTCGGCGATTGACAAATTTCTGTACTGCATCGTCAAGGAACGGTTCGATGACAAGATTTACGTCAACTGGTCAAAAAAAGAGATTGTGGACTCGGTGGATCAGATTGAACACGATCTCGTGCGGGAAGCGATGCGCAAGGTCGGCATCACGAAAGGTATCGAAATTTCGTTTCTTTCAGATATTCCGTCGGAAGGTTCCGGTCTCGGCTCGTCGAGCAGTGTGACCGTCGGCGTACTTCACGCACTCTATTGCTTCATCGGTGAAACACCCACTGCTGAACAACTGGCCCGCGAAGCCTGTGAAATCGAAATCGGAAAACTCGGCAAACCCATCGGCGTCCAAGATCAATATATCGCCGCGTACGGAGGCTTGCGTTGTTTTGAATTCGGTCCCGGTCGGAACGTCAAGACTTCCGCTGTGAAAATTTCGCGCGCTAGCCTCGAAGACCTCGACAACATGTTGATGCTCTTTTTTACCGGCAAGACCCGCAAAGCCGACAAGATTCTGGCGCAGCAGCGCGCTAACATTACCGGTCAGCTCGCCACGCTCCGTGAAATGACCCGGCAAGCGCACGAAGTGCGGCAGCTACTGGAAGGCGGCACGGTTGGCAACTTCGGCCTCATGTTACATCGCGGCTGGGAAGCAAAACGGCACCTTGCCGCCGGCGTCAGCAGCAGTGAACTCGACGAGCAGTACCAACGAGCCTTAGCTGCCGGCGCGCTCGGTGGTAAGATTTCCGGTGCCGGTGGTGGCGGATTTTTCCTGTTGTGCGTCCCCAGCGAATGTCGGGCAGCTGTCCGTCATGCCTTGGCGGATTTGCGCGAAATGCCGTTTCACCTTGAACGTGGCGGTTCGCGCGTCGCGCTCAACATGCAGAGGTATTGATATGAAAACTGCCAGCCAATTCGCCAAAGATTATCTGACCGGCCTGAAAACCGTGCTCGATCGACTTCCGCTTGACGTGCTCGAAAAATTATTCACTGTCATTGAAGAAGCCCATGCTGCCAGTAAGCAGATTTTTGTCATTGGCAACGGCGGGAGTGCCGCGACAGCATCGCACATGATGAACGATCTCAATAAAGGCACGCTTGGCCACAAAGGCGACGCGCCGTGGAAGCGGTTCAAAGTCATCGCACTGACCGACAATGTCTCGTTGATGACCGCATGGGCCAACGACACCGACTACAACACCGTCTTCAGCGAGCCGCTCAAAAACCTTGCCAATCGCGGCGACGTACTCATCGCCATTTCCGCTTCCGGTAACTCGCCGAACATCATCACAGCTGTCGAAGTTGCAAAGCAGCTTGGCGTAAAAGTGCTCGGCCTCGGCGGATTTACCGGCGGCAAACTCGCGAAACTCTCCGATGTCTGCGTCGTCGTGCCGTCGAATGAATACGGTCCGGTCGAGGATGTGCACATGATTATTGATCACATTCTCGTCGGATACCTCTACGAAAAACTCCGGCAACTCCACGCCAAATGAGCAAGGGACGCGTTCTCATTACCGGTGGTGCCGGCTTCATCGGCTCGCACACGGCCACCGAACTGTTGCAAGCTGGTTACCGGGTCCGGCTACTAGACAATCTCACACCGCCGGTGCATACCGGCGATGGCACTTGGCCGGACTGGGTGCCGGCGGATACCGAACGCATCGTCGGCGATGTGCGCAACCGGGACGATTGGGCGAAAGCGCTGCGCGGTGTGGAACACGTCGTCCATCTAGCAGCCTATCAGGATTTGCTGCCAAACTTTTCACATTTCTTCCACGTCAATAGTGTTGGTACGGCGTTGCTGTACGAGTTGATCGTCGAGCAGAAGTTGCCGGTGAAAAAGGTGGTCGTCGCCAGCTCGCAATTTGTGTATGGCGAAGGCCGGTATCGTTGTCCAAAAGACGGCGAAGTGTTCCCGGTCAATCGCGAACCGGCCCAGCTCACGAAAAGCAAATGGGATCCGGTCTGTCCGAAATGCAACGGCGCCATCACGCCATTGCCGTTACTAGAAACCCACGCCAACCCACGCAACCAATATTCCATCGCCAAGTATTCACAGGAATTGATGGCAATCGCGCTCGGAAAAAATTACGGGATTCCCAGCGCCGCGCTCCGGTATTCCATTGTGCAAGGACCGCACCAATCATTCCGCAACGCCTACTCCGGTGTGCTCCGCGTTTTCACACTCCAAATGCTAGCCGGCCGGTCGCCAAGTATTTTCGAAGATGGCCGGCAGCTGCGCGATTACGTCAACGTCGGCGATGTCGCGCATGCTAACCGGCTTGCGCTCGAGAGCAATGCGGCGAACTACGAAGTTTTCAATGTTGGCGGCGGCAAAGGTTACACAGTTTTGGAATTTGCGCAGATTGTTGCCGATGCCACCGGCCAGAAATTGCCATTAACGCCGGGCGGAGAATTCCGGGTTGGCGATACGCGCCACAGCATTTCCGACATTTCAAAATTGCAAAAGCTCGGCTGGCAGCCGACGAAAACGCCACGTGACAGTGTCCGCGATTACGTCGCATGGATTCGCCGGCAAACGCTCGACAAGGATTACGCCGCCGAAGCGCTGGCAAAAATGCGCGAGATGGGTGCATTGCGAAAGGCGACGTGAGTGAATTGGATTTGTCGGTCGTCATCCCGGCGTATAACGAAGAAGAGCGCCTGAAGAAACACATCCCGGCAATCCAAGCGCATCTCGTCGGTAAGCGTTTTGAGATTATCGTCGTCAACGATGGCAGCCGGGATGGCACGACGGCCGTGGCGCAATCGTTTCCCGGTGTGTGCTTGATTGATTGGCGGCCGAATCGTGGCAAAGGTGGCGCGGTGAGAGCCGGAATGCTCGCCGCGCGAGGTCGGTATGTTTTATTCACTGACGCCGACCAGAGCACGCCCATTGCTGAAGTCGACAAGCTGCTGGCAAAACTCGATGCTGGTTACGACATGGCGATTGGCTCGCGCGCCATACCGGGTGCAGAAGTGGCAGAACCGCAAGTGTGGTACCGGAAGTTGGCTGGTAAACTGTTCGGAATCGGCACCCGATTGTTCTGCATCCGCGGGATTCACGACACGCAGTGTGGTTTCAAGGCAATGACACGCATCGTGGCACAGAAAGTTTTTCCGCAGGTCACTTCTAACACTGCAATTTTCGACATCGAGATGCTTGTGGTTGCGACGCGCGAG
>JBAXAT010000094.1:0-6511 GCA_037142335.1 Verrucomicrobiota bacterium
GCGGCACGGAAGGCCAAGTGCTGACGGTTGGCCGCATTGACGGCATGATCGCGCCGACGTGGGTGGACAACACCGCGTTGCAACCGAACCCCACCGCCGACGGCACCTATCCCATCGCCAACGACGGCGTCACCAGCGGCCAGTTGACCGGTATCACCATCACGAACGGATTGATTACCGGTGTAACGGTAGTGCCGTGAGTTGAACAGGCTTCCAGCCTGTTGACCTGATCGTAGGACATGCTTCCAGCTTGTCCATGTGATGAATGCGCAAGCTGGAAGCTTACGCTACGGTTCCGACAGGCAAGATGCCTGTCCAACTACCGGCACACGGGCGAGACGCCCGTTCCACTAGCGCCGCGCGAACATGCGGTTGACGCGTTCTTGACTGGTTAGTTTCAGGGTGTGATTTCCCGAATAGTTTCGTACATGGCGATGACGTTCGCGGCCGGGCTGACGTTTTGGATATTGTGGCACGGGGCGCAAATCCACCGGGAATCGCACATGATCGCCGCGACTTCGCGGACTTCCTTGCGGACGTCGGCCACTGTGCCGAACGGGAGCGTTTGCTGATTATCAATGCCGCCGTGGAAAATCAGCCGGTCACCATAGTCGCGCACCAAGCCCGGCAAGTCCATGCCGGGACAACGCCATTGCAATGGGTTGAGGATGTCGATGCCGACTTCATTGACGAGATCCGGCAGGAACACCCGCGCTGCGCCGTCGGTGTGGTAAAAGATACGAATGCCAAACGATCGCGCTAGCTCGGCCATCTTCTTCTGGTTCGATAGCAAGAAGCGCCGGTAAGCGTCTAAACTGAACAGCGGACCGCTCTGCCCGCCAAGGTCTTCGGCGAGATACATCAGGTCAATCTTCCCGGCCTGCCAGATGCGGCGGTTCTGTTCGTAATGGAAATCGAAAATATGTCCCAGCGCGGCGGTGATGATCTCCGGATTAACGAGCAGGTCTTCGAAAGCTTGTTCCATCCCGCGCATCCAGCAGTACAACAAAAATGGCTCATAGCTGCCGCCTTTAATAATCCGGTAACCATTATTCTTTCTGAGCTTTTCGGCGATGCCGGAATAATCATAATCGTCAGGGCTCGGCCAGCGAAAGGCGTGAACATCAGCGGCGCTATCGCATTTCGCCAATGGGAAATGGACGGCCTCGCCGTAGCTGCCGGTGCCGTAGTCAACTGCCGCAAACTGAATGCCCCACTCGTTCGCTAGCGGATCGTCGGGATGATGTTTCAGCTTCCAAGTCGGCCCGAGATGAAAGGGGCGGTCAATGCCAAGTTTTTCCAACAGCGGTTCGTCGTTGTCGCCGGTAATGCCGACGGCCTGCCGGAGTTTGACGTGGAACTCATTAGTCGCCCAGTAATCAGTGACATGCCGGTCGGGCTTACGCCCGGCAAATAAGGCTAACCACCGTTCGCGTGGATTCATGTTTTATATTTATTAGTAAACTGTGCAAACAGGTCGTCGGCTGCTTGAGGAGTTGCCGGCCAACAGTTAATCGCCAGACCTTCAGGGCGCAAGGCGTCACAGAGCTCCAACACTTCGTCGGTCGGGCAGACAGCGTAGAGTGCCCGCCCAGCCGCTTGAATCTTGCGGAACATCGGCACCCACGGCAAGGCCGATGGTGTGCCTTCGCCGGGCACGAACTGGATTGCCTGTAACTCCGGCACTGCAAGCAACGCATCAATGTGCCGGGCCGCGCCAGGACCATCGAGATGAAATACAGCGCGACCAGCGGTTGCAGCTTGTTTGGCAATGTCCGGCAAGCAGAGCTTCTCGAATTCGTCCGGCCGATTAAGAAATTGAAGTCGCACGCCGGGATCATGTACGGACGACTTGCCCACAACCCCAGCCAATGAATCAACCCGGCGTTGCGCGCGGTGGCGATTTGATAAAGCTCTGCGAAAGTGCGCTCCCACGCCGGATAGATTGCCTCAATCGCATCACGTACCCGGTCGGGTTGTTCGACTACGTCGAGACAAAGCGCCGACGAGCCGCGCAAATTCAGCAGCACGTCCGCCGAGCCACCGAGGTCGGGCGTGCAGACGAGGTACCGGCTCGCACAATCCTGTGCGACCAACTCCGTCAGTTGTCGGAGCCGTTGGAGCAGGGGATGGTTGTCGCGCAATTGCCAATCGGGGGCATTCGACCAGTCGTCGTTGATAAACGGGTGCGTCCAAGTCGTGTCGGAGCCGAACTCGATTGTGCCACCCAGCAAGCCACCCAGTAAGACTGGACCGAAGTCGGCACGAATGTGCGGCAACGCGTCGCCGACCCGGTAAGTTTGCTGCAGGTCTTGCAGTTTGGCGGCAAACCATTCCGCGGGACGGTGAAGCAATTCCAAGCGCTTGGTGATTGGCCGGGCGGGATTCGCGTTGGCGGAGCCGATGAAAATGGGGCGGTCAGTGCAGGCGCATTCCCACCAAGCTTCATACCGGCGCGCGATGGTTGGGAAGTCAGGACAAAACTCAAGCGGTTGTTTAGCGATGCATTGTAGGTTCGCGGTCCAACTAGCGAGATCCCGGAGCGGGGTCACGAATAGTTGCCTTCTTTGCGCCAAATATCGAGGATCAGCTCGTACCGGGCCAAACGCATGCCGGTGTAAATGCAATTGCTCGTGGAGAAAATATAACCGCCGCCCGGCATCCCGTGCTTCAAGGCATACCGGGTGGATTCGATGACTTGCGCATCTGTCCCGGTGTCCACGAGTCCGCAGTTGACGTTGCCGATGAGACAGACTTGCTGGCCGACAAGGCGTTTCACTTCCGCCATGTCCACACCGCCTTGCGGGTCGAGTGAGTGGAGCGCGTGTGGATTGGTCTGCACAAGCTGATCGAGGACCGGCATGATATTGCCGTCGGTATGCTTGATCACATAAAAGCCGAGATCCCGGTAACCTTTGGTGAGCTTGGCGAGATAGGGCGTGATAAACTCACCAAACTGGGTTGGACTGAGAAAGGGGCCGGTATTGAAGCAGTAATCCGAACACAGCGCAAAGCCATCCAGTTCGCCATGTTTGGCGTAGGCTTCGGCTCGGCTCAATGCGGCATCCACCTTTTCCTGGGCTTCGGCATGAACTTTCTCCGGTTCGTCCGCCAGCCGGTAGGCAAACTCCACCAAGCGCTCGCCGTTTGGTAATTCAAATGTCGCGTCGCCGTGCCGCAGTAAGAAATACTTGTCGCCGCTGCGCTCCCGAATCAACTCGATTAGCCGGCAAGTCTCTTCAACGGTATTTGGATTGGGGTGTAGGAAAATCGCGCTGTGCTCGTACCGCTCCGCGGTGGCGATGAAAATGTCAGCCATGTCGCGCCGGTGCAAAGCGCGTTCTTTTTCTTCCATTTGCAGCCACTGATGGTAGCTGCGATGACTCGGATGGACTTTGCCAAAGGCCTCCATCGTCAGGAAAAACACGAGCTCAAAATGCGGAACGCGACCGGTCAGTGGACGGCGTTCCAACGCGGCGATGAAACGTTCGCGTGGAGTCACAGTTATAGGGTGGCGTGAGGCGGATTACGCCGCCATTAGTTTTCGGACCACATCCACGGCGCTAGCGGCATCTGGTGCAAATCCATCCGCGCCGATTTCCGTGGCGAACTCATTGGTGATTGGCGCACCGCCGATGACAACCTTAACGCCTTGAAGTCCGGCGGCTTTGACGGCGGCAATTGTGGTTTTCATGGCCGGCATGGTGGTGGTAAGCAGCGCGGAAAGACCGATAACTTTGGCATTGTGCTCTTTAGCTGCCGCGATGAATTTTTCAGGTGACACATTTGTGCCGAGATCGACAACGCCAAAGTTCGCGCCCTTCCACATCATGGCGACGAGATTTTTGCCGATATCGTGAAGGTCGCCTTGGACGGTGCCGACGACGGCGGTAAAGGCAGGTCGAATACCGGCTTTAACAAGGAGTGGTTCGAGAATTGCCATGGCTTCTTTCATGGCGCGAGCAGCAATCAACATTTCAGGAACAAAAATCTGATTGTTCTTAAACTTCTCGCCGATGGTATTCATACCGGGGACCAAGCCTTTTTCAACGACATCAAGAGGCTTCATACCGGCAGCTAGCAGTTCATTTGTCAGCCGCTTAGCTTCGTTGCGATTGCCTTTTTCGACGAACTCGGACAGTTTCTGTAGATCGCTCATTTCATCTCCTATTAATGTTGCGCCTGCCGGCAATTGACCAAGTACTCCCGCTGGCAATTTGCAACTGCCGCAGAACTACCAGAAGTCCGCGTTCTTGACAATACCTTAAAATTGCGGAAACCTGCCGGCAATTGACATGGCGACCGCTGTTACAACTGAAGGCTTACTCGTCGGCAACGCTGGCATCGCCGCTTATCCCCCTGGCGCAACATTCGGTCCACGGTTATTGCACGATTTTGAATTTGTTTGGATTATTGACGGCCACGCCAAGGCGAGCTTTGATGGATATCAAGTTGAAGCACCTGCCGGCACCGTGTTACTCGGACGCCCAGGCATCACCGATCGGTATGATTGGGATTCGACGCGGCGCACCATCCAGGCTTTTTTTCATTTCAGCTTCGACTATTCAGATCCCGGCTGGCCGCCGTTGAGTGAATGGCCGCTATCGCGAAATATGGCATCGGAAGATATTCTTAGAACATTGTTCAGGTATGTCATTGGAATGGCGCAAAACCAGACGCCGGACCACGCGCCATTATTGGAGGCGGCAGTCACATTGATGTTGCGTGGCTATCTCAGCAACCAGACAGCAGTTGCACTTGAACCGCTAGAGAATCTTCCGCCGGCCGTCCAGCTCGCTTTGCGAGCAATTCGACAATTTCTCTTCCACGATCCGCCAGCACAGATTACGTTAACAGCACTAGCAAAAGCCGCCCACGTCTCGCCGGAATATCTCTGCCGTCTATTTCGAAAACATCTCAATCTCGGTCCGTTAGAATGCACTGGTCTTGCTAGATTAGAACGCGCCGCATCATTACTTGTACGCAGCAACCTACCAATTCGAGTGGTGGCCGACACCGTCGGCTTCGCATCACCTTATCACTTCTCAAATAAGTTTCACAAAGTGTACGGCCTCTCGCCACGGGACTACCGATCCTCAATGCAGTCCGGTTTCCTCATTGCCGGCAACCCAGTCATCCAGCACCTACAACTGCCGGTTGCCGGCAAGAGTGAATAGCAAGATCGAAACGCCAGTTACTTATTTCTTACTTGCAGCGTTGAAACGTGCGGCGACGGCATCCCAGTTAATAACATTCCACCAGGAACCGACATAATCGGCACGGCGATTCTGATACTTAAGGTAGTAGGCGTGCTCCCAGACGTCACAGGTTAAGAGTGGTACGTCACCGGCTGTCAATGGGTTCGCGGCGTTACCGGTCTGAACAACAGCCAGTGTTCCGTCTTTCTTTTTGACTAACCAACCCCAGCCAGAACCAAATTGCGTCACTGAACTCTTTGAGAGTTGGTCCTTAAAACCAGCAAAATTGCTGAATGACTTTTCAATCGCGGCGCGCAATTCGCCTTTGGGTTCTCCTCCGCCATTCGCTTTCATACCTTCCCAGTAGAAAGTGTGATTCCAAACCTGGGCCGCATTATTGAAAACCGGACCTTGTGCCTTGAGGATAATTTGCTCTAACGATGCCTCGGCAAATTCAGTACCCGGGACTAACTTGTTTAGATTATCGGCGTAAGTTTGGTGATGCTTGCCATAGTGAATACTGATGGTAGTTGCGTCAATGTGTGGCTCAAGCGCGTCGAGTGCGTAGGGGAGTTTGGGGAGTTGATGAGTCATGATGAATAATTCCTTTTATTTATTAGGTTTACCAACTGGTGGGCAACGTAGTTCGACAATGGCGACCTGTCAACGGGCAGCCTTATCGTACCAATGTTCGCAATATCGCTTACTACGAATCTTCTTCTGCAAACCAAATCCAAAGCCAATGAGCTTACCAAGCAGTTCCAATAGTGGCGTCTGGTCAATCTTGCGAGTCGAGGTGATGATCCAACCCTTGTGCAGTAATTTAAATTTTTGTCCGCGCGGTCGGCCGAGTTTCTTGAGCGCGTACGCCAACTGCAAATCTTCGGCGGCGTAAATCGCTTCGTCGAATCCGCCAGCCGCCACAAAGTCCGCCTTCCGACAGTGCATCATCCCAACACCGACTCGACTGCAGCGGACGTAAATCCCCCAGAGGAAATAGAAGAATCTGACTTTCAATGTTCGAGTTGCCGGTACAATCCAGGTCCCGCCGCCGGCAACTTTAGGGTCCTCAAGATGGTCGTGAATAAGAACAAGTAGGTTTTCGGTGATTTCGTTGTCGGCATCACAAAAGGCAATGTATTTTCCAGCAGCCACCTTCACACCGGCATTGCGCGCCTTACCAATGTTGTTGACCGGCTCAAACACGACTGCCGCGCCGTGTTGTCTAGCGATATCGCCGGTCCGATCTGAGCTGTTATTATCGACCACGATAATTTCAGCGACAGCATCACGGTCCCGCTTATAAACAGCAA
>JBAXAT010000095.1:0-6509 GCA_037142335.1 Verrucomicrobiota bacterium
GACGAAGACGGTAAGATTTACATCCAAGGTCAGATTGTGCCGGATGCCAGCGCTGTTGAATCCTCGGTCAGTGCACTCATTGAAGGTGCGACAACCGAACAAGGTAAGACTGTGATGTTCAAGTGCGATAAGCACGTTACTAAGCAAATTTTCGAACCGGTCCTAGGCGCGATTGCCAAGGCCGGTGCCACCATCGCCGCCCTCGGCGAACGACCAACCGACAAACAGGGAGTGCAGCCATGAAACAAGAAGGCTTTGACATCAAAGTGGGCCGTCGCGGCCCGGATAAATTGCTCGCGACATTTTCTAAAAGTCCATTTTGGATCTGGGTGATTCTGTCGCTAGTAATTCACCTGAGCATTACCGTATTCATTTCATACGGTTTTATTCGTGATAACTACCTTGATCCAGAAGGTGCCGTAGCGCGCAAAGCTGCCGCGCTCGCTGCCGAAGCCAAGCCGGAGCCACCACCAGTACCCAAGCCCGTTGCACCCAAGCCGGCGCCAGCGACCCCAACTGTTGCCGCCCCCACGCCGACTAATTCCGCTGACCGGATGCTCGAAGAACGGAAAAACACGGCGGTTGTCAAACGAATCACCGAAGTCGCCAACCCGGCTGATATTCCTAAGCAACCCGGCGATCTCGGCATTTCCCTCGACGACACCACACTTAAGTAATGTCTCGCCGCGCGTCACAACTTTGGCCTCTCGCGCTTAGCGTGCCACTCGGCTTGCTGGCAGCGGTCTGTGCGCATTACGCCGTTTTGCTGCCAGTACTTTACAGCGACGTGCTTGACGAAAACCCGTCGTTCCGGTTGGCTTTCCAAATCGAGGGAATCCATGGGTTGACAATTTTTCTAGCGAGCATGGCCGGTCTCTGCGCGATGGTGTTTCTAGTGGGCTTTTTCTTAGGGCTGAAGCGCCGATTGGTAATCCTGCGCCGGTGCTACATTGCGGCGTACGTACTGGGCGTAATTTATCTCGGGATTGTCTCAAAAATAATTTGGCACATCTTGGACTATAAGTTACCGGTGCGCGGTATTGTGACGAGTTCGCTGACAGGTTTTTTCTGGTGGTATCAACTGCTCTGGCCGGCGGCGATCGTCATCGCACTGTTTGCCTTTCTACATCTTCAGTCGTGGCGGCGCGCGGTCATCAATGCCTTCACCGGCGCAATCGATCCCGCGCCGGCCATGGGTGATCTTGTTCTCGAAAACCTCCGGACGCACGGGCGTGATCCGGTCTATCGTAAGAGTATTTTCTCCAGTCTTTGTGTCCATCTAATGGTGATTGTGGTGTTGCCGTGGCTGTTGTCGTTGCGCGGTTGTGTCACGCCGTACCGGGTACCGAAAGGCAGTGGCACTCCGACCGGTGGTGGCAGCCCGCAAGGCACCGGCATTGCTCAGCAGTTGATGCAGGTCAAAATCGTCAAGGCGCAGAAAAAAAAGAAACGGAAACTCCTCGTCAACCCACACTCGGCAATTTCATTTCACATGCCAGACCTTGAAGATGCTGGCACGGATAAGAGTATTGATTCATCAGCGCAGGTCACTTATCAGGCCGATCCATCGCGTGTGCTGGCAACCGGCGCGGCTGGCAAAAATGGCCCCAAAGGTGTTGGCGGGCGTGGGACCGGTGGTGGGCTTGGAGCCGGTGGCGGCACGACCGGCGGTTGGCCCGATGGCATGGACAATGCGCTCGTGCGGTTCATCCGGTTAGAATACAACGGTAATGCTTGGGACACCGGCATGAGCGCGCAGGATCGTTCGGACATCAATTTCCTGCAAGAATTTCACAAAGCCACCGGCTTCAAAGTCGCCGCACAAGGCGAGAGCCATTCGATTGGCGCGTTACGAAAGTATCCAAAAGGCTTCGCCCCGCCATTTGTGTTCATGACCGGTGATGGTGGTATCAATGTTTCCGCGTCCGATATTCAGGCGCTTCGCGAGTATCTACTTGGCGGAGGACTGCTGTTTGTCAATTGTGCCAGCGCACAGTTTGACCGGAGTTTTCGCAGTTTTATCCAACAAGTGTTACCGGGCTCTCCGCTGCTGGTGATTTCCTACGATGATCCGATTTTTCAAGTGCCAAACTTGTTTCCCAAAGGTGCGCCACCACTCTGGCATCACGGTGGGATGAACGCATTGGGTGTCAAATATAACGATCGTTGGGTGGTATTCTATCATCCCGGTGACATTTTGGATGCGTGGTCCACTGGTCACGCCGGCCTCGATTCTAAAAAAGTTTCCGAAGCATACGACCTCGGCGTCAATATCATTTACTATTCGTTTACGCATTATTTGGAACTTACTCGGAAATATCGGAAATGATCATCCGACTTTACGGCTACTTTGGTGTTATTGGCCTCGCGTCCATCATCGCGTGGTGCGGCGCGTTGGCTTTACTGGCCACGCAAGCCGTGCTGGGTGTATTCGCGCCACACCGGCAACGTCCACGCGCCTACCTGATCATGCTTGGCCTCGCAATTACCGGGTACATCCTTGCGCAAATTAACTCAAATCGCGTTAGTTCTGTCCCGCTTGATAGTGGCGGTCAGCCGGTAATTCAGCAGTCAGTCGAAGAGTTACAATCCGAGGCCGGTGTCCCAGCTTACCGTCAAATTGGCAAACAACGTCGTGAGGGTGGCAGCGCTGCACCAATCGTACCGGTCGAGCAGAAACCGGCTCTATCGTACCGGGAAGCGCAACTCCTCGAAGCCAATCAACTTGATCGCTGGAATCTGCTTATCACGCGCGGTACGCTACTATTGGCGCTGCTTGCGCTTGTGGCTGATTATCTTGCTAGATTTAATCGCACTACCGGTCACTCTTATCCGCTACCGATTGCCGGTCCGTGGCTGGACCGGCTGGTGCCTAAATTACATACACTGCTTACCGGTGATCTTGACTTGAAAGGTTACCTCGAGACCGTTGTCCGGCGGGGTGAAACATTTTTATTCTTCACCGCCACCGACCCATGGGCGGCGTCGACCTTGCCGCGGCTCGGTAAGTTTTATCAGTTAGCAAAACTCACTTATGGCCAACCGGCCGATTGCGAATTCTACTTTAATGCTGTTTGGTTTAATCGGTATTGTGTTGTAGTTCCTACCGACGCTGCACTGTTGGTCTTACCTCAACTGCAACTGTTTTTAGAGTGGCATACGTTCACAAAGGCCGCCGCACGCCAAACTGTGCATGTGGTCTGGGACTTGCCGGCGCCGCCACCGGAGCAGTTATTACAAAATCTGATTGCACTCGGTTGCGAAACCAATTTTAAAATTATTTTAAAACCCATGCCCATCAATTCTGACGCATTTGAGGAGATTCATGTCTGACCGACTAGCCGGCTTTAATTTTGCGCAGCACAATGCAGAGGTAAAAGCCTTATGGGATACATTCCCGGCCGGTAAGGCACCACGCGTGCCGATTGTCTTCGGCACGAACGCTAGGTATTTTATGGTGAATACCGACGCGAACCCGGATGGTTTGGAGTTTCGTCAGTATACTGAAAACCCGGACGTGATGTTTGACACGCTGCTGCGGTTTCAACGGTGGAGCCGGTTCAATCTACTACAAGATGCCGAACTTGGGTTGCCGGAACGCTGGAACATTGCACCGGATTTTCAGAATTACTATGAAGCCGCATATTTCGGCTCCACGGTCGAATATTTTCCCGGGCAGGTGCCGGACACGCAGCCGGAATTTGTTGATGTGCCTGAACGCGTGATGGAGCAGGGGATACCGGAGCCGTTCACCAAGTTTGGCGCAAAGACACTCACATATTTCGAGCGTTTCCAGGCGCGCGCCAAGCGGGAGACATTTCTTGATCGGCCGATCACCATCACCGCGCCGTTGTGCGGCACCGATGGTGTGATGACAGTCGCGTGTAATTTGTTCGGTGCGAGTTTTGTTTGTGAAGCGATGGCCTGCGAGTCAGAACGATTACACAAACTGTTTGATTTCATCACCGAAGCCACGATTCGGCGCATGACCGCTTGGCGCAAACTCGGCGGCATTCCGGTGCCCAATGACGGCTTTGGCTTTGCTGACGATAGCGTCGCGATGATTTCAACCGAGATGTACCGCGAACATGTTTTGCCGTATCACCGGCGGCTGTGTAACGCATTTTCGGCGACAACACAATTGCGGGGGATCCATTTGTGCGGTGACTCTACCCGGCATTTTCGCACCATCCGTGACGAGTTGAATGTCCAGGTTTTCGATACCGGATTTCCGGTGAACTTTGGCGGCTTACGTCAGGAACTCGGTCCGCTCGTTCGCCTGCAAGGCGGTCCACATATCGAGCTCCTACGCTCGGCTACGCCCGTCGCCATCCGCGCTGAAGTTCAACGTGTTTTGCAAACTGGTGTGACCGATGGCCGACGTTTCGTCCTGCGCGAAGGCAATAACCTTGCCCCGGCTACACCGCTTGAAAACACCGAGGCACTGTACAAGGCTGGACGCGAATTCGGAAAATTCCAATGAACCAAATCACTCGCGTTCTGATTCGCGATGATCCGTTCCCCGACCCAACCCAAGTCATCCATCAGCGAGGCGCTTGGCCGGCTAGTTGGCTCGAACATCCCGCTGGACGCGGTGCCAAACCATCGGTAGTTGCTTACCGGCGCATTCTCAATCTTGACCATGCCGCAAAGTTTCGGCTTCACGTTTCTGCGGACGAGCGTTACGAGTTGTTTGTGGATGGCGAACGTGTCGGCCGCGGCCCGGAACGCGGTGACCGGCATTGCTGGTTTTACGAAAGCTACGACGTGAACTTGCCGGCGGGTCGGCATGTCATCGTCGCCCGCGTGACTTGGATCGGCGCGGACGCGATTTCGGCGCATGCCCAAGTTAGTGTACGCCCGTCGTTTCTCGGTGCCTTTGAAGGTGGGCCGGAGAATTTGCCGTGGGAGTGTAAGAAACTTGGCGGCTACGCTTTCATTTCACCGGAAATGACCTGGGGCACCAGCGCGAAGACTGTCATTACCGGCGCGGCATTTGATTGGGGCCACGAGCGTGGCGAAGGTGATGGTTGGCAGCCGGCGCGCGCAATTGGCCCGGCGTTTGGAGGTCAGGAAATCACAATGGCGCCGGATCGGTGGGTGTTACGCCCGGCAACGCTACCGGCCATGCTTGAGGTGCCACGGTACGCCGGTATTGCTAGGCACGTGCAAGCTGTGCCGTCGCTTGATACAAGCGCAGTCCCGGTATGCGCTAGCGATCACTTGTCGGCAGAAGTTGCCGGTTGGAATCGGCTGCTGGCTGGTCAAGGTTCGGTCACAATTCCGTCTCGAACGCTCCGCCGTGTGATTGTTGATCTCGGTGAGTATTATTGCGCTTACCCACAGGTTACGCTGTCCGCCGGCAAGGATGCGACAGTGCGGATGTGGTGGGCGGAAAGTCTGTTCACGGATCCGAAAACCCGCGTGAAAGACAACCGCAACGAAATCGAAGGCAAATTCTTTTGGGGTATCGGTGACACGTTTATTGCCGATGGCGCACCACAGCGAGTGTTTGAGCCGTTTTGGTGGGAAGTTGGCCGGTATGTTGAAATCGTTGTCGCGACGGCGGACGAGCCGGTGACAATTGAGCAGATTGTCTTATCGGAAACCGGTTATCCGTATGAATTTACTGGTCGGTTTGAACTAGCGGCACCGGGGTGGAGTGAATTCACGCCAATTGCGGAACGAGCGTTGCGAATGTGTTCGCACGAAACCTACATGGATTGCCCGTACTACGAGCAGATGATGTACGTCGGTGATACGCGGCTGGAAGTGTTGACGACCTATGCGCTGACGCGTGACGACCGCCTCCCACGCAAGGCGGTGCAAATGTTCGATGAATCACGCGGTCCGAGCGGTTTAACGCAAGCCCGGTATCCATGCCGGTGGCCGCAATTCATCCCGCCGTTTTCATTGTACTGGATTGCGATGGTTCACGACTACGCGATGTGGCGCGACGACGCCGAGTTTGTCCGTGCGCGGATGCCCGGGGTGAGGGCGGTGCTGGAGACGTTTGCCGGTCGTGTCAACCGCAACAATTTGCTCGAAGCCGTGCAAGGTTGGAATTTTGTGGATTGGGTGCCGACGTGGAAAGACGGGATGCCGGTGGACACCGACCACGGTATCTCCGGGATTCTCAATTGGCATTTTATCTACACACTGAAACTGGCAGCGGAGTTGGAAGACGCGTTCGGCGAACCAGAATTAGCTGCGCGTAACCGGCGCTTGGCCGGGCAAATCAACACTGCCGCTTTCTGGGATGAACGGCGCGGATTGTACGCGGACGATTTGGTAAAACAAAATTTCAGTGAACACGCGCAATGTTTTGCAATCCTGGCCGGCGACCTGCGCACACGTTTGGATGTTACCGGCTTGGCGCAAACGACGATTTATTTCACGCATTATCTGTTTGAAGCGAGCCGGGTTTTGGGACAGATCGAGCGCGTGTTTGCGCGGATGCCGCTATGGTTTGAGTTAAATCGTCTCGGTTTATGCACGACAGTCGAGGC
>JBAXAT010000096.1:0-6478 GCA_037142335.1 Verrucomicrobiota bacterium
AGGTCTATCGGCTGGAAACGCCGGTCGAAGCGGTGGTGCGAACTTCATTCGGTTCGATGAATAAACGAACCGCATTGCTCGTGTCGTTGCGCGACCGGGACGGGGTAGTTGGTTGGGGCGAAAGCTGGGTCAACTTCCCGGCGTGGGCGGCGGCGGAACGACAGCTCGCTTTTGAACAAGCTTACTTGCCGTATCTCAAGGGACGACGGGTGGATGACATCCCAGCCTTCATCGCGGCGATGGCGCGCGCGTTCATGGGCCCGGCCCGGCAAGCGGCGGCGACCGGCCCGTTGGTGCAGGCGTTGTGCGCCGTGGAGATTGCTTTGTGGGATTTGCAAGCCCAGCGCGCCGGTAAGAGTCTCGCCCAACTCCTGTTCCGCAAACCCGCGGTCAGCGTCCGTGTTTATGCCAGCGGCATCAACAGTCCCTTGCCGTGGAAGCGCATTGACCAGCACCTTGAATTGGGCGTGCGGTTGTTCAAACTCAAACTCGGCTTTGGTCGCCGGCAGGATCGCGCCAACCTCCGCGATCTCAAAAGCCATCTCGGCAGTGCTGCCGGGATTGCCGTGGACGTCAATCGCGGTTGGACAGTTGCCGAAGCGCGGGAATGGTTAAGTGAGTTGAAAGACTTTGGCGTTGTCTGGCTCGAAGAGCCGCTCGTGCCGGAGCAGGAATCGCAACTCGGCCGCTTGCGCCGCCGCGGTGTTAAGATCGCTGCCGGGGAAAACATCTTCTTTGAACCCACCGCCGGTAAGCAGGCATTACCGGCGCTCGCTGGCGCCGACATCCTGCAACCCGACATCACGAAGAACTGCGGCCTTCAGCGTTGTGTGACGTTGCTGGGCAAGCTTAAGCGCGGTCAGCGGCTGTATCCGCATTTCCTTGGTTCGGCTGTGGGACAAGCGGCCTCGTTCCACCTCGCTGCCGGTTGCGGTCAAG
The DNA here is from genome assembly GCA_037142335.1 of Verrucomicrobiota bacterium. Lineage (GTDB taxonomy): Bacteria > Verrucomicrobiota > Verrucomicrobiia > Palsa-1439 > Palsa-1439 > CAINDI01. The sequence goes on from JBAXAT010000096.1 coordinate 940, forward strand.
CGACGTGGCAGGAATGGGACATCAACGCCAACCCGTTGCGCACCGATCTGACAAACCCGCCCTTTGAAATCCGTGACGGTCGCGTGGCAATCCCCAACACACCCGGCCTTGGCTGGCAGGTTGATGTGAAGCGACTTAAGAAATTTCCAATCGCATAATCGGAATCGCGTGTGAAAGGTGTGTTAAATTTTATCCTTCACCGGCAAGATTGCTGTGCTACCTTACCGGCCAATGTTAGAAGAACTCTATCAGGAAATCATCCTCGATCATTACCGGCGCCCACGGAATCGCGGGACGACGGTGCCGGCCGATATTTGCGCCAAGGAAAGTAATCCGTTGTGCGGCGACGAGATTGAAGTCACCGCCAAACTTGTGGATGGGAAAATCGCCGAGGTGAAATTTGACGGTCATGGTTGTTCGATCAGCTTGGCGTCGGCCTCAATCATGACCGGGCGGCTCGTTGGCAAGACCTTGGCGGAGGCGCGCAACTACATTGAAACCTTTCAGCGGATGATGCGCGGCGATTTGCCGTATGGCGGCAAGGAACTGGGGGACTTGAAGGCGCTCGAAGGCGTGCTGAAGTTTCCGGTCCGTGTGAAGTGTGCGACGTTGGCGTGGCATACCGCACACCGGGGTATTACCGCCAAGCTTGATGGTCAACCGGTGTGTGATGAAAAAGTTCAATAAGCATTTCACGCTCGCAGAAGCGCGGGCGATGTTGCCGCAATTGCGGCATCTCTTTGCAGAACTCCACGCCCGGCGCGAACGCGCCCACAAAGCCGACGAGAAACTCGGCAACACGCTCACCAAGAGCGGTGGCGATATCGGGGGCAAGTTGGTCGCGGCGCTGGCGGCGGATTTGGTGGCGTTGAATGCCGAAATTCGGCAATTGCAAGAGCGTGGTGTGGTAATCAAAGACTTTGACCGTGGCTTGGTGGATTTTCCCAGCTTGCGTGAGAACCGGGAAGTGTTTCTTTGTTGGGAACTCGAAGAAGACAAAATCGAGTTCTTTCACGACATTGAGGACGGTTATGCAGGGCGGGAACGGCTGTAGTCGGCGGTCAGGGCTTAGCCTTTAACTGGCGGAATTGGGCGGCATCTTTCGGGATGGCGCTCGTTCCAAAACTAAATCCGTAGACCGACAACCCTTTGCCGCGCATGCTGAGCCGTACCTCGTGGCTTTGGTGTGGTTGCCGGTGTGTAAGATTGTATAGGCGCGCCCTGTCCACTTTCACAAAGCTCCGATCGTCCGCGTCGTAGCTGATGTCGGTGCCGGCATAATCCTTCGGGATCGGCTGGCCATCTTGCTCAACGAATACTTTCAGCCAGTAGACATCTTCCGGTTTCATCACCACGTTGAGGTCGCTGGCTTGGTAGCGGAGGGTTAAACAATCAGTGAGATCGTCTTGGTCCACGGCGTGGCGCATGTATTCGTCGTGGATGCTCCAATCGCCTTGCGCATACACCACACCGTAATCACGTTCCGCCGGTAAGTGAAAGGTGATGATTGCGTTTGTGGAGGCAGCTTCGTGGTTGCCGAAGTCACCGCGTGCGCGGCCGAGGTAAAGTCCAGGTGTGACCACGTAGCAAACGGCGTTAGTCCGATCGAAGTCGTGGACTGGCGCCATTACTGGTGGTAATTGTGCTTGCGGATTCAATTCGCGAAGCAACTTCTGCAATATAAATTCCGCCTCGGCATACTTACCTTCACCAGTGTGGTCGAAGCTGACAATGCCGGCTTTGTCGAGCAGTAACAATCGCGGCCAATACCGGTTGTGGTACGCGCCGGTAATCTTTAAGTCGCTGTCTACAGCAATCGGGTGCGTCAAGCCGGCGCGGTTGACGCCGTCCTGAACATTCGACGGCAGTAATCCGAAGTCGAATTCTGGTGAATGAATTCCGATCACTTGCAAACCCAGTGGCGTGTACCGGCGTTTCCATTCGAGAAGGTACGGATACGTGTGGATGTTATTAAGGCAACTGTAGTCAAAGAAATGCAGCAGTACGACTTTGCCGCGCAGATTGTCGAGCGTTAGCTCCTCGGAGTTTAGCCACACCAGCGCACCGTCAAGGCTCGGCGCCGGTTTGCCGACTAGTGGTGAGACTGCGATCACGCCGGTGGCCGGCGTTGCCGGCCGATTGCATCCCGTAATCAGTATCAGAATTACGGCCAAGATTGGCATGTGACGAACTTGCATCGGCACAATGTGGCAGCGCGGCCGGAAAAATCAAGCTTGGCAACGCGGACAGAAAAATGTGCTGCGTTGTGCTAGGACAATACGGCGAAGCGGTGTTCGACAGCGCCGGCAGGGTTTACCCGCCCGGTCGTAAGCAAAAAACTCCTGCACGTCAAAAATCCGCGGTCCATAGCCGATGCCTTTGCGCAATGCCGCCGCTAGACTGCGCTGCAACCGCTGCAACTCTTCCGGTAACAACCGTCGTGCCGGTCGCCGCGGATTTATTCGCGCGCGCCACAGTGCCTCGCTTGCATAGATGTTGCCGACGCCGGCAATCAGCGATTGGTCTAGCAGTGCGACCTTGATTGGTCGCGCCGTACGCTGCAACCGGTGACTATTAAACTGAAATGGTTCCGGTCCCAACTTTGCCAGTTTGCCAGTCAGATCTTTGTTAGACAAAAGCTCAACCGTTCCAAAGCGCCTGGAATCCGTGAAGTACGCGACCACCTTACTACCGGCGTGAATTGCGAACCGGTAACGCGCTGGTCGGACATACGTAAACCAGCCGGTCATGCGTAGATGGATCAGTAAGTGTCGTTGGCCAGTTAGATCGAAGATGATGAACTTCGCGCGCCGGTGAATCCGGTTGACCCGCCGGTTCGCTAGGTTGCCGTCCAACTTGATCTTCGAATCGCAAATTTCAATACGCCGGATCGTTAGTCCGTGTAAGCGTGCGCGGAGTTGTCGGACAACAATTTCAACTTCTGGAAGTTCAGGCATGCGGATTGGTGCCCGGGGAGGGATTCGAACCCACACGGAGCTTTAACACTCCTTCGGATTTTAAGTCCGATGCGTCTGCCATTTCGCCACCCGGGCTTTTGGATAGTGATGATTATAACATTATTCGTCACCAACCGGCAAATCATCCATTTACGTTCGGATAACTGCCGAGAATTTTGACGAACATCGTATACTTGGCGAGTTCAGCCAGTGCCTTTTTTACGCGCGGATCATCGCAGTGGCCGGTAAAATCCACAAAAAAGTAATACTCCCACGCTTTTTTCTTACTCGGCCGCGACTCGATCTTAGTGAGATTGATTTTGTGTTTTTTGAATGCTTCCAGCGAATCATGCAGTGCGCCGACGCGATCTTGTGAGGCAAACATGATTGAGGTCTTGTCGTTGCCGGTGCGCGCTGGGTATTTGCGTCCGATCACGAGGAACCGTGTGACGTTCTCACTGGAATCCTGGATGTTTTCATCGTGAATAGTCAGACCGTATTTCTCAGCCGCCAACGCGCCCGCTAATGCGCCAGTTTGCGGCTCTTGCCGGGCAATCTCTGCGGCGCGCGTGCTGCTGGAAACTTCCACCAATTCGACGTGCGGCATGTTGACCTGCAACCATTGACGGCATTGCGCAAAGACTTGCGAGATGGAGTACAACTTCTTGATTTCGTCGCGTCGGCAGGTAGCCATTAGGCTGTGACGGATTGGCAGCAGTATCTGCGCGCAGATTTTGAGTTCGCTATCTACGAACATGTCGTAGGTGTGCGTGACAGCGCCTTCAGTGGAATTTTCAATCGGCACTACGCCGTAGTCCGCCCGGCCTTTTGCCACGTCAGTAAAGACGTCGGCGATGCTCGGCATCGGCTCATACCGGACACTCGCGCCGAACTTTCGTACTGATGCCATGTGCGAGTAAGTCGCTTCGGGGCCTAGGAACGCGATGATAAGCGGTTTCTCTAGCGCCAGTGCGCTCGACATGATTTCCCGGTAAATTGCGCGCAACGAATCATTCGTCAGCGGCCCATGATTCTGCTCAACGACACGGCGAAAGACCGCTTCTTCCCGGTCTGGCGCGTAGATTTCACTGCCGGTCGCGTGCTTGATCTTGCCGATTTCCAGCACATACTTCGTGCGATCGTTTAGCAAGCGAACCAAGCGGCGGTCGATGTCGTCAATTCGACTACGGAGTTGTTGGAGTTTGTCCTTCATTTTCTGGTACCGGGGTTGTTGTGCTCGCCGAAGTCGCAGCTTTTGCCTCGGCGGTCTTCAATGCTGCAGCTTGTGCGCGGAGTTCGGTGGCTTTCGGCATGTCGTCGAGATTGCGCAGGCCAAAATGTTCAAGGAATCGCTGGGTTGTGCCGTAGAGCAACGGCTTGCCAGGCGCGTCGCTGCGGCCAGTAATTGTAATCAAATCGCGTTCGAGTAATGAGCGGAGAACGCCGTCCACTTCGACACCGCGAATCCCGGCGATGTCCGCGCGGGAAATGGGTTGTCGGAGCGCGACGATGGAAAGCGTCTCGAGTGCCGGTTGTGACAATCGGTGCGGTCGTGCTTCATCGAGTAGTTTCTTCAACCACGGTGCGTATTCAGGACGGCTCATCAGTCGCCAGCCACCGGCAATCTCGATGAGTTGGAAGGCGCGCGTTTGAGTGTCAAATTCGACTTTGATTTCTTCGAGCGCAATGACGATTTGCGCTTCGCGGGCGTTACGAAAACCCTCGACAGTGCTGGGGTGTTCATCGTCAGTCGCCTCAGCGATAATTTGGCGAATTTCTTTGGTGGATAGCGGGCGTTCAGCTGAGAACAGCAACGCTTCGATAATTTGTTTGAGTTCGATTGTCATGCTGCTTTAGTTACGTTAATTTCTCCGAATGCTTCGGATTGCTTGACCCGGAGGCGTTTCAGGCGAATCAATTCCAGTAGCGCCAAAAACGTCACCACGACTTCTGCGCGCGAACTGGCACTGGCAAACAACTCCGAAAATAAAATTTCCAACCGGTCACGCAAAGTATAAAGGATTTCTTCGATTTTGTCGCTGACGGTGAAGCGCTCTTCGTAAATCTCCCGGAAATCTTCGCGCTCGTTGGCTCTTTTTAAAATTTGGTTAAAGGCGTTAATCAGGTCGAAAATACCAACTTCCGCCAGCGGTTTGTCAGGTTGCACGTCAATCCCGAGATCGCCGACTTGCCGGGGAAATAGGTGGGATTGCTCCTCTTCGCGGCGTCCAAGCTGAAGCGCGGCGTCTTTGAATTTCTTGTACTCAACAAGTTGCCGGATTAGCTCCCAGCGCGGGTCTTCGCCGTCCTCAGTGTCGGCATCAATCACTTGCTGGTCGGCTGGTAAGAGCAGCCGGCTTTTGATGTACATCAACGTTGCTGCCATCACGAGGAACTCGCCGGCTAGTTCAAGGTTGAGCAACTTCATCAACGAGAGGTATTCCATGTACTGGTTCGTAATCCGCTCAATGGGGATATCGTAGATGTCCACCTCTTCTTTTTTGATGAGGTAGAGCAATAAATCGAGCGGCCCCTCGAACACCTCCAGCTTTACTTTGTAGTCAGTTTCCACGCTATCTTAA
>JBAXAT010000097.1:0-6453 GCA_037142335.1 Verrucomicrobiota bacterium
TCCTTTTTCAACCGTTGCCAGCAACGGGTCAAATCCCGCACGGCATTCGGCCACCACATCGTCATAAAGTTTTAGATACAGCGGCAATAACCCAATTTTTGGACTGCGTTTCATAGTTTTCTCCTTAAAAATCTAACGGCGTAATTCCCTCGCGTCCGAGCACACGCTCGAACAACTCGCAATATACCGCAAATCCGTCGCGGATTTTCTCAGCACCCGCCGGCACCGGTACGCGCCGGGCCTGACCAGCTGAAGCGTGCGGACTTAACTCGTGCAAGCAACCGCGCAGCCCGGCCGTGTCTTCTTCCTGCAGCGCCAACACCGGCAATGGCGCAAACAACGCCGCTAAGTGCGCCTTGAAAACTGCTCCCTTGCTCGCGCCGCCGCCGAGCACCACGCTGTCGGCTTGGCGCTGGTCGCGAACTTTTCGGAACACGCGCACCATCTCGCAGGTCATTCCCAGCGCCACCGCCCGCAGAAAGTCCTCCCGCCGCGCCGCCACACCGCCGCCGAAAAATCCGCCGCCGCCAACCGCATCGCGCTGGAGCGGATTCATCACATGCATCCACGGCAACGCCACCATTCCTGGCGGCGACAACAATTGTTTCTCGAAAAGTTTTGCCGCCCGGCGCAGCGCCGTCGCGTGCTGACCGCCGACAAATGTGTCGAGCGCCCAATCCCAAGTCACGTTGCCGGTCATTAACGGCTGCACCACTAACCAGCCGTTATTATGCGGTGCCGGCACGACTAATTGATTGGACGATTTCACCTGAACATTCGCCGGCAGGTTAAAATTCCCGACCCACGCTGTGCCGAGCGAACATTGCAACGGCCGCTCGCTCACGCCGACCGCGCTCAAGTAACCGGCTTCGTGGTCAAAGTACGGCCCGGCCACCGGAATCCCTACCGGCAATTTCCACCGTCGCGCTGCCACTGCCGACAACGCCAGCAATCCGTCGCGCATCGGCGCGACAAACGATAACGGCACATCCACCAAGCCCAACGGTTCCGCATCGAGTGCGCGCTGGGGAACCCGGTAACAGCCAATCTGAACCGCATTGCCGGCGTCTTGCCGCCATTGGCCGGTCAGCTGAAAAATCGCAAATTCACCCGCCCCGACGTAAATGTTTTCTTTTGCGAACAGCCGCGGATTTTGTTCGCGCAGCCACAGCATCCGCGCCAAGCCCAAGCCGGGCCCGTTGGTAAACGCGAGTTTCTTCCAATAAGAAACCGGGCGCTGCGCCGCGACTTTTGCGGCCAGGCGCACCGGCCGTTGATCGCTCCACAACCGCAACGGCGTCAGTGCCGCACCGGTCTGCCGGTTGCAAATCGCGAAACTGCCGCCTTGCGCCGCTAGCCCGACGCCGGTCACGTGCGACCAGCGTTTGCCGAGTTGCCGGCGCAAATGCGCCAGCACGGTGTCGAAGCCGCGGTCGAGGTCGGGCAGTTTTTGTTCGCGCGTGCCATCGACTTCAGCGCGTACCGGCAACCGTTGCTCTGCCACCGCCAACACACGTCCCGACTGCCGGTCAATCGCCCCAGCTTTTAGGACCGTCGTGCCCAGATCAATGCCGATGAGGATTTCTGCCGGCACGGTCAGGCCAATTTGTATTTCGCGGCAACCTTGGCAGGGTCGGCGTTGGTCTTGACGACTTCACACAGCGCGGCTTGGAATGCGTGCGGGTCGGCCACTTGAATCGCGTTGCGGCCAAACACCACGCCGCCGGCGCCAGCTTTGACTTCCGATGCGGCCAGTTCCAGCGCTGCAAATTGGGTCGGCAATTTTTCCGCGCCGAGGCCAAGCACTGGGACCGGGCAGGTGCCGGTGACTTCCTTGAAGCGAACGGTGTTAAAAGTCTTGATCACGTCTGCGCCGAGTTCGGCGACGATGCGCGAGCCGGTTTTCACATCGGCGTGCAATTCTTCTGTCGTCATCTGGACGTGGCCGGTTGGGAAATATTCACCGATGACCGGCAAACCGAGCTTGTGTACCTCCGTGGTCAGCTCACAGAAATTCTCAATGTTGGCCGCGTCGCGTTCCTCGCTGCCGGTATGCAACGTCAACGACACGAGCGCCACGTCCATGCCTTCGCGCACGGCATCCTCGACGCCGTAAGCGCGGACGCTCTTGGCCTGCCGGTAATTCCAGTGGAAACAATACACGGTATTCCAGTTCAACCGCACCGCCGCTAACGGCCGCCGTTGGCCGGCAAAAATCGCTCCGCAGTGACGCAACATCCCCGGCGCGAGCAGCAGCGCGTCAATGACCGGGTTGATCTTTGTCGCCGTTGCCGGTAGGTCTTCCATCGCCGGGATAGGCCCGTCGAACATTCCATGGTCAATCGCGATCACCACCGCCCGGCCTTCGCCCATCAATCGTTTCAACCGAATTTCACGTCCGTCCATTGTAATCCTCCGTTTTGAGTTTAATTATTTCAATCGCAACAACCGCACCGCATTGCGGTAGAACACATCTTCCACATCGCCGGCGGTGAGGCCGGTCCGCTCCGCCGCCTGGCGGAATGCCAAAATTTGCTCGTACAGGAAGAAAGTCAGCTTGGCGGCGGCGGCACCGGTCACTTCGCCCATATTCTTATCGCCGGAAACGTCGCCGTAAAGACCTTTCGGCACCAAATTGACGTAGTGGTCGCCGCTGGTCACGCGCCGCATCCGCATCCGCGTGATCGGCAGATCGGAGCCGAACAGAATCCGCCGCGGCCCGACGCAGCGAATAAGTTGCGTGAAGACATTGGCGTTGGTGTTGGCGCAGAAGTCGAAATACATCCGCTTGGAATTCGCCAGCACTTCGAAGGCGTTGCCGATGTCGTGATCGCAATAAGCGCGGCCGACGTGGGCGATGATGAGCTTGAGGTGCGGATACTCGCGCTCGATTTCCAACATCTGTTGCAGATTGACCGGATCTTTGAGTCGGCCGTCCCGCGGAATGTGCAACATGACCGCCCAGCCGTGCCGGTTGTGAACTTCCAATTGGTGCGGCGGGAAGAAATCGAGGCAGCGGATTTCGTTACCGGGGAGATAGCTGGGAGCCATAATCAGGTAGCTCTTGGCGCCACTAAATCCGCCGGCAATAATTCGGCGTTCGAGTTCCTCGGCGCTCCACTTGGGATCGCTCCAAATCAACGCCGGCACTTTATGGCGGCGATGGCACTTGGAAGCATAGGCGTTAAGTTTGCCAAGGTTGCCGTTACTGGGGCCGATCGGAAAGATTAACGGAGTAACTTGTTTGTCGGGAAACATTAGCCGGTAGGTTTCCTGGAGTTCCTCAATCGGGCTATCTTTTGCGACCCGTGCCGGCCAACTCACAATCCGCTTGTCGTGCGCGACTTTCTTCCGGCGAATCACATCGCTGGACCGCCAGGCGTGGGTGTGGATATCAATCATTTTGCGCGGCAGAAAATCGCGCAGTTTGGTTTCGTAAACCTGCCGGTCAACGGCGTTCACTTCAAATAGCGGCTTGCTCATAAATTTACCTTCCGGCTGTTGTCTGCGGTGAATTGCACGCTTAACGCGAGACGACTCGCGGCGAGTACTTCGTGCGTCGTGAGCGCGAGGCCGGTCTTCTTGCCGGTAATCTCACGCGTCAACGCTTCCAGATAATAAAATGGTTTGGCTTGTGATGCCGGGATTGTTTGCGGCGTCTTTTCGCCGGCACGCGCCAGCCAGACACCCGGTAAGTTCGCGCCAATTTCGATGACACCGGCCCGTCCGTACAACGTCGTCCGCCAATACTGCGGCAATGTGTAACCTTGGCTATCTGGCATAAAATATGACACGTCGCCAAAGATGCCGGCGCCATTGTTCATCTTCAATAAAAATTGGGCCGCATCCTTGAACTGCCGGTGTGGCGTGGCAAAGGCGTTCCACGTGCGTGCGGCTACGATCTCTGCGAACTGCAAGCCGGTTAGCCACGGAATAAAATCGAACGCGTGGATGGCGATATCGTTAATCGTGCCGCCGTGTTTGCCTTTCTCGAAATACCAACCCGGCCGCGAGCCGAGCATTAACGGATGCTGGCCGGTCACGTGGATTGCGTGGATTTCGCCAATCGCGCCGGCGCTGACAAGTTCCCGGGCTTTAAGAAACTGTCCGAAGCCACGCATATCGAGTTGGCAAAATACGGATAACCGGTTCTTCCGTGCGAGCCTTTCAATTTCCGACAGTTCCGATAGCCGTGTGCAAATTGGTTTATCAGCGACGACGTGCTTGCTGCGCCGCAACGCTTCGATGATTAGCTTGCCGCGCCGTCCGTAATAATCGCCAACCGCAACGATGTCACATTCCACCTCATCAAGCATGGCGGCATACCGGCGGTGCGTGAGATTAACTTTGCCGTCCCGGCGCACCACCGTCCGCGCCGCCGCATTTTCCTCGCACGCGCCGGTAATGCTAAACATCGGCGATTTCTGCGCAAACTCGTACAAGCCGAGAATGTGCGAATGGCGAAAGCCGATGAAAGCAATCTGGTGCATAACCGGAGTTTCCCTATCTCACGCGATTGCGGTGGTGTCAATTCGTAAGCAAAAGTTCTGGCAACGTAATATACTAAGCAAATAAGTCATTTACCTCTGGTGGGTTGCTATTAATTGCGTGACCATTGGTCATTAATAGGCGGCTTCTGTCGGCGGCAGTGGATCAATCGTGTCCGCCATGCGATCGCAGAGGCGCTTGAGTAACTGTATCTTGACGGCTTGATACTGCGGATCCGCCCAGCGATTAAACGTCTGCGGCGGATCACTCGCCAAATCGTACAGTTCGCCGTCATCGCGGCCGTGCACCACGGTCAAGAGATACCGATCGCTCCGGAGGCCGGTCAAATACGCCCCGCCGAGCTTCTTGTAGCCAGTCGGAATGGATTGGTAATACTCGCTGTAAATATCTTCCCGGTGCTGATCGGGTGCGGCTTGACCGGTCAGAATCGGCCAGAGCGATTTACCCTGCACCCCAGGATAAGAAGCCACACCAGCCGCATCGAGCACGGTCGGAACAATGTCCACCAATTCCACCAACGCACTGCTGCGGATTCCCGGCTGGAGTCGGTTCAGGCCGCCGAACACGAGCGGCACGCGAATCATCTCATCGTAAAAATACGCGCCCTGAAAATAGATGCCGTGATCACCGAGCATCTCGCCGTGATCCGACATGAACAACACCAGCGTGTTGTCAAGTTGTCCTGTCTCGCGCAACGTCGCGATAATCCGCCCGCCCTCGAAGTCGATGTGATCAATCAACGCCCAGTACGCTGCCCGAATTAGACGGTGATCCCGGGTGCTCATCTTTTCCGCCGCGTAATAACCACTGTTCGTCCCACCCCACGCGCCGGTCCGGTCGGAACTCTGAAATACCGGCTTATTGTCCAATTCACCAGGTGTGTAACGCGGTAACGGAATCTCATCCAGCCGCCGTAAGTACGGTTCAAGAAACTCGCGTGGCGGATCGAACGGATTGTGCGGCGCCTCAATACTGCAATAGAAAAACCACGGGCGCTCCGACTTTGCGTTAGTCCGCGCAAAGTCAACCGCACGTTGCGCTGTCCAGCCGGGATTACTGGTCTCCGGAGGCATCCCGAACTCAATATACGGTGACCCCTCTACCGGCTCGCGTTTGTGTTGGATGCCGCGTTCCGCCAACCATGCGGTGTACGCGCTCGGAATATCGGGCGGATGCAGCGACCAGTCGAAGACGGAGAATCCATCATCATGCCGGCGCTCCGACCCAATGGCGCGGGGCGGCTGACCGGGCGCGAGATGCAGCTTGCCGGCGTGCCCGCAATAATAGCCGGCATTGGCTAGCAACCGGGAGATGAGATTCTCGTCCGCCGGGATCTGCTGGCCGTTACGCACGAGCCTGGTCGTGCGCGGATACCGGCCGGTCATGAAACTGGCGCGACTCGGCGAGCAGATGGGGTTTTGCGAAAACGCACACGCGAATGCCGTACCGCTGGCCGCCAGCGCATCAAGATTGGGAGTGGTGACGAAGCGATTACCGAAGCAGCCGAGGGTGTCCCAGCGCTGCCGGTCCGTGCAAATCCAAAGGATATTGGGTTGTTTCATCATAAGAATAATTCTCGGTTAGTCAGAATCTATTTGCCGCATTAACAGCGGCTTTGACCGCCTCCAGATATTGAAACTGATGCACCGTGTCGGGTTCGAGATAGCTACCTTCTGTCCATTCGTTCCAGCAATTGATATTTAGGATGCGCTGGGCGGACGGCCCGGCTTGCAGTCGCGCGATGGTTGCGCGCAACGCCGCCCCGAATTTTGCCGGCGTGTTGCCGCTGATCGTGTTCATAAACGGATAGCCAACGTTTTCGAACTTGTCGGCCTGATGCGCGCGCGGACTGGAATCCCAACCCATCGTGACATTTGGGTAATACGGCACGCCAAACAGCCGGTCGGCTTCGTCCCAATACGCTTGGTACCTCTCCCAGACATA
>JBAXAT010000098.1:0-6416 GCA_037142335.1 Verrucomicrobiota bacterium
CCGGTAATTGCCCAGCAATTTCTCCGGCAATCGCGACATCGCCGGGACCGCCGAGCATCAGCCACCGGCAATTCACTTGGCGCGCTACAGCGGCGAACCGGTCAGCTGGCCAGCGTTTAGCCGGGCCGAATTCAGCACCGGCATTGACGGCGCAAACTGGTCGGCCATCGGCCGGTAGGAATTTTTTCACGGCGGCGTCACCGCACCAGATTTTCGGCGGAACAAATTCCCGGTTGCCACCAAGGTGGGCAATGAGGTCAAGATACCGGTGGGCTTGATGGCGAATGACAGGAAAAGTTTTAGTTTTGAAGCGCTGGCCGGCAACGGTGATGTACCGGTAGCCATGCGGTTCAGGGTCCAGTAGCGCGTCAGTCAGCAAAGCGCGTCGCCAGTGACCGGCAAAGCCCACGCGGCGCGGGATACCGGCCCGCCAACATTCCAACGCAGACCGGAAGGAGTTTGGGAAAATCACAGCGAGATCGTGCCGGCCGGGACTGGTGACGATTTCGTTGAGGTGCGGATTGTGCCGCCAGAGGTCGTGGAGTTTGGCTTGGCAGAGCAGGGTGATATGAGCGGTCGGCGCGTATTCGCGGAGACGCTGCACAGCCGGCATCATCATCACGTTATCGCCAAGCCAGTTGGTGGCGCGGATGAGGATGCGGTTAGCGATGGCAGATGCGGGCGACAGCGTCATCGAAATCTTTGGCTCCGGTAATAATGCGGATTTCCACGCGGAGGAAATAGACCGGAATATCGCGCCGGTCAATTTTAGGATACCGCACGGCATCTTTTTCGGTGGTGAGAATGGCTTTTGCACCGCGCCGGAGGCTGCGGTTGATCATGTTAAGAATTTCTTGCTGAGTGTACCGGTGATGGTCGGCGTAGCTGCGCCGGTAGACAACATTGGCACCGAGTTTACGCAGGCCGTCTTCGAAACTTTCCGGCGCAGCGATGCCGGAGAGCGCAGCGACTTCGAGGTTTTGGAGAGTACTGAGCGGGAGTTGTTCACCGGTAAAGACGTCCTGAATGTAAAGTGGTTGGTGGGCGCATTCGATGATTTCGGCGTGGGAATTGTAGCGACGAATTGCTTTGCGGAGCTTGTCGGTTCCAAATTGGCCGCACTTGGTAATAAAAATGTAGCGGGCGCGTTTGAGATTGGAAATCGGTTCACGAAGTGTGCCACGCGGCAGGAGGTGGTGGTTGCCGAATGGGTTATTGCGATCCACAAGGCAGATATCGAGACGGCTCTTGAGTGCGAGATATTGAAAACCGTCGTCGAGCAACAGCGTGTCGCATCCGAAACGTTGAATGGCGTACCGGCCGGCTTTGACGCGATCCTTGTCCACGAGCACGACGACATTTTTAAGATTTGAGGCGAGCATGTAGGGTTCATCGCCGGCTTGTTCAACATCGAGGAGCAGTCCCTGACCGTCGGAAACAACTTTCGGCGGCACTTGATCGGTTTGGAACGTGACTTTAGCGACGAACCGTTCCCAGAATGGGCGCGGTGTGCTTTTGTAACCACGCGAGAGAATAGCGACGCGTCGGCCAGCTTGTTGGAGCGCGCGCGCAAATGTTTCGACAACCGGTGTCTTACCGGTGCCGCCGACAGTCAGGTTGCCGATGCTGATTACCTGACAGCCGAGCGTATGATCGCGGAAAATTCGATTACGCCAGAGCCAAAGCCGGCATTGGACAATGACCTGAAAAATTCGCGACAAGCCGAATAACCCGGCGCTAGTGAGGCGTGCGCCGAAGTCGCGGCGGCGTTCAAAAATAATGTCGAGGATGTACTGCTCGACGGATTCAGTCCATTGCCACATGCAGGCATAGTGCCGGAGCGCGCGAGTCAGGTCAAGCGTGCCGGTGTTTTTGCTGGGCAGGCGCGTAAGCATCCGTTAGAAATACAGACAACATGGCTGACCCCAAAATCACCACCGGCATTTCGCTGATCTTGCCGATGTTTAACGAATCGGTTGGCGTGGACCGGACGATGCGGCTGGCATTGGCAAAACTAGAACAAGACTTCACTGATTTTGAAATCATCATCGCCGACGATGCCAGCACCGACGATTGTGCGGTGCAGGTGGCGGCGTGGGTGACGCGTGAACCGCGTATCCGGTTAGTGCGCTTGCCACACAACCAACGCTTTGGTGGTGCGCTCCGGGCCGGTTTAGCTGCCGCCGGTAAGCCGTATCTTTTTTACACCGACTTCGATTTGCAAATTGGATTGGAATGTTTACCGTTGTTGCTTAAGGAATTCAGCTCTGCCGATGTGTTGACCGGTTACTCTGCGAATCAAGGCAAGCACGCAAACTGGCGGTCGGCGGTAATTTCGTGGGGGTACAATTTTTCCGTGCGCACACTTTTCGGTCTCCGGTTGCGCGATATTAATTTTGGTTTCAAAGCCATGCCGAAAACGGTGTACGACAAGATGAGTTTGCGCTCGTGCAGTCCGTTTGTGGACGCGGAAATGTTTGTGCAGGCACAAGCCAACGGTCACAAAATTAAAGAAGTGCCGGTGCCGTTTTCCATGCGCCAAGCCGGTGTCTCGCATATTCGACGGTTGGATGTGATTGCGTGGACATTTTGGGATATGTTCCGTCTTTGGTTGCGTCGGCTGTGAAATATCTCGTCATCAATGCCGATGACTTCGGTCTCGATTCCGCCGTCAACGCTGCAGTTATTCAAGCCCACACCACTGGCATCCTCACCAGCACCAGCTTGCTCGTGACCGGTCCGGCAGCGAACGACGCTGTCTTGCTAGCGCGCCAATATCCCCGGCTCGGCGTCGGTATTCACCTTTGTCTTGTGCAGGGGCGGTCCGCATTGACCGGCGCGGCGTTTCAGAACAGCGTGCTGAAAATTACTGGCGACTTTGAAGCTGAACTCCGCGCACAAATCGAAAAATTTCTCGCCACCGGTCTGCATCCGACGCACCTGGATTCACACATGCATACTCACATGCATCCGTGCGTGTTACCGGTAGTAATTCGGTTAGCGCAAGAATACCGGATTCGCTGGGCGCGCGCGCCGCATGAACCGTTCCGCTATTCTGCTGGTAAGCTACCGGTGCGCCTAGCGCGCTGGCCGATTTTTACTATGCTTGGCCGTCGGGCCGGACGAAAGTTTCGCGCCGCCGGCTTGCATACGCCGGTCCGCGGCGTTGGTGTGTTGCATCCCGGTCAGTTGACAGAAAACTTCTTATTGAACTATCTGCAACACCTGCCAGAAGGTGTAACCGAGATCTTTTTCCACCCAGCCACGGAATCGAATGCTGTATTGCGCATTTGCCAAGCAAATTACCAACACGCCGGTGAGTTGCAGGCTTTGTGCAGTCCGGCGGCGCGCCAATTAATTGAACGGTCAGGTGTTCAACTGGTGAACTTCGATGACCTGAAAATGGGCGAAACTGGCAGTCTGGTGATCCACTAGCGCTGTCGGCTTCCGGTAACAAAGGGTGACCAGGCGCTACCCGCACACACTCGAGATTGTTCGCCCAATCAAAATTCACCGGCGGCGAGATCGATCTAATTCTGGCTGGTCAGCAACACGGTCGTATCGTGGTCCGCCTGTAGTCTCAGGGCGTCCAACCCGCCAGACGCGCCAGCAGCCACCAGAACGCCCGAAGGATTTCATTGGTGCGGTGGCGTGATGCCATAACCAACCGTGATTGGATTATTGGAGGTCATTTTTGAAACAGGAGCTCCGGCCGAATGACTAACGTTCGGACCCTTCCACGGAGTACATATCTCGTTGGCGAATTCCTGCCTTACGGGCGTTTTTCCAGGCCTCCTAACTCTTGCTGCTGGTCGATTGACGGTCCGGCTGGGGCTGTGGTACTCTCGGGACTCATGAGAAACGCGCTCAATGAGAACGTGCTCGTGCTCAATCGCCTCTGGCAGGCGATTAATGTCTGCTCGGTGGAGCGTGCGTTTACGTTGTTGTACATGGGGCACGCTGAAGTTGTTGTTGAAGATGGCGGCAACTTTCAGACTTTCGATTTCCACGAATGGCGCGATGTCACGCGAAATCACGATGGCGATGACATGGTTCGGACGATTTCATTCAAGATTCGCATCCCGCGTGTGATTGTATTGCTGTTTTTCGACCGTCTGCCGCATAAGGAAGTGAAATTCACCCGGCACAATATCTTTGAGCGCGACCGGAATACCTGCCAGTACTGCGCTAAGCGTTTTGACCGGCGCGAGCTCAACCTCGACCACATCATTCCGCGCGACCGCGGCGGCACGACGACGTGGGAAAACATCGTCTGTGCCTGCATCCCTTGCAACACGCGCAAAGCCAATCGCACGCCATCAGAAGCCGGTATGCATCTCATCAAAAAGCCGAAGCGCCCGAAGTGGCGACCGTTCGTCAATGTCACTCTCAGCATGGTCGCGCACGACAGCTGGAAACACTTCCTTGACTTAGCCTATTGGAACGTCGAGCTCGGCGACGGCATGGAATAGGTTAGCCGGTGGACACCGGCTTTTACTCTCTTCGGCACGTTTCCGTCTGGTAATTGAATTGTTGCAGTTGTGTTTGGCGGAACGGTGACCTCTAATGTGAATATACCGCTCTCAATCCGCCACTCTGAGCGAATCAACCCACGCACGGATGCGTAGGAAACCTTCGCCCACGTTAAGCCGCCACCCGGTATGGGGCGAACGACAAAATGCCGCCAACCCGGTGCAGCTTCATCCGGGTTCAACCCGCCGATCACCCGGTACATCCATTCCCCGACTGCCCCGATGGCATAGTGGTTGAAACTGTTCATGCCGGGATTCTGGAAGCCGCGCCCTTCGACGTAACCATCCCACCGTTCCCAGACGGTTGTGCCACCATGTTCGACCATATAGCCCCAACTCGGAAGTGTTGTCTTATTGATTAACTCGTATGCGATGTCAGCATGACCCCAACGGGTAAGTTCCAACATCGCGCGGACCGTGCTCTGAATGCCGGTGGAGAGATGACCATTGAACGGCTTCATCGCCTCAACGAGATGCCGGGCCGCGAGCGGCCGCAATCGCGCCGGCAACAAATCGAAGTGTAACGCGAGTGCATAGCCGGCTTGAGTGTCGTCTTTGATCTTCCCATCGGGTTGGACAAATTCCCGATTGAACGCCGCCCGAATCTGCCGCGCCAGTTGATCGTACCGGGATTTCTTGCCTAACACCCGCGCTATCTTTCCTAGCAAATCGGTCGAGTGTGCAAAGAACGCTGTCGCGTAGATGTCTTTTGGACATTTGCCTTTGCCGATCGGAAAACCGGTCACGTTTGAAAACGTGTCTGAGTTTAGCCAGTCGCCATAGGTGCCCATTGCTAGCTTCGAAAAATTTCGCCATATGTGGTCTGGGTTGTTGGTGTCGACGTAATCAATCCAGCGTTGCATGGCCGGGTAGTGCTGCGTCAATAGTGACTTGTCAGCGTAGTTCACCCACTGGCGCCACGGCACGATCACGCCGGCATCAGCCCAGCCGGGATTAGCAGTGAATCGATTCTCCGGTCCCTGAACATGCGGCGCGAAATCCGGGAAGCGACCGTCCAGCGTCTGTGCCTCGCGTACGTCCTGTAAAAACTTACGGAAGAATGCCGCCATGTCCCGGTTGAAAATCGCCGTCTGGGAAAACACCTGAATGTCGCCCATCCAGCCGAGCCGTTCGTCGCGTTGCGGACAATCGGTTGGCGTGCTGTGCAAATTGCCGCGTTGCGTCCATTGGATTGCGGCTATGATTTTGTTGAGCAGCGGTGCCGAACACTCGAACGTGCCGGCCTCGGGCGCTGCGGAGTGAAACACGCAGCCGACAAGCTCGGGCGTTTGCATGGCGCCGGTCACTTCGACGTAACGGAACCCGTGATACGTGAAATGCGGCTCAAACGTTTCGGTCGCCGCGCCACGGCAAATGTACGTGTCAATCGGCGCCGCGGTGCGCATGTTTTCGAAATAGATCGTCCCGTCGGCGTTGAGATAAACGTCCATTCCTGGATAGGAAATATCCGCCCCCTGCAGAATATCCTGGGGACTGCGCGCTTGCACCTCGAGCAGCGCATTACGCGTATCCGTCATTTGCTGCGCGTTTTCATTGCTGGCAGCAAACCGCTCCGGAGCGGTTCCTTCCGGAAGAGACGTTATCTGTGACTGAACAGGCGTAATTTGGGCGAACGCAACATCAACGACTGCGGCGGGAGCCGCAATTGACATGATCAAACAAATCGACAGCGATGAGTTGACAAGCTTTGATTTCATCTTTACGCCTCTAATGTGATCTAATTATATACTAATAAAATACTTTTTTACAACATTTCATAAATATATAAATTACATAACATAAATATTATGTTAAAGGTTTAGTATTTAATTAAATAATGTAAGTATTTTATACAATATATAATAATTTTGAAGTGTTACTTAC
>JBAXAT010000099.1:0-6416 GCA_037142335.1 Verrucomicrobiota bacterium
CTGATGCGCGCTTCTTGGTCCACTGTGAAATCGCGGCAGGGAACGGTCACTTCTTGTTTCAACACGCCAAGCGTCGGTTCGACTGGCCGGGGTTTGCGTTGATCGAGCCGCCAGATAATCACGCTTGCCAATTGATCGCCAATGATCCGGTAGCCTTGATGATCACGAATGGTATCCGGCCCTACGCCATTGATGTCCCCGAACGCACCCGGCATAAAAATCGGCACGGTTGCCGCGCCAAATCGTTCCCGCAACCGGGCGGCAACCACGCCGGGATAATCAGCGCTGAACCGCGAGCTAAAGTTCGCGTTCGTGTGCACCGTAAAATGCCACAGGATTGCAATCGGCACGCCCTGCTCGTCGTCGAAGCTCAGAATGCCAACTTCGGGATCAATCGGCGCCGCCGAACCGAGGCATTGCACATCCGCCTCGCCGCCGTGCAATAACCACGTGTTGATCTCGCGCCCGTCCTTGTACTTCAGCCGGCGGTTATGAATCATGGCGTTGCAATACCCGCGTTCGAAGCAGAGCCGGGCCGGTCGCCGCGCTGCGTCCGCCAACTCTACAGCGCGCGCAAATTTCTCCGGCAAACTAGCCAACCACGGCTCATTCGTCACGCCGGGCACCGGCCACGAGAACGGCCCGGTGTGCGTGTGACTCGCGGCCCACACGATGTTGGACTCCGGGATCCCGGTCCGCTTAGCCGCCAACGCCACCATCGCGTCACCGGTTGGGCGCTTCAAAAAAAGCAAATCCGCGAGCACATACGCCAACTTCACGCCGCCGGATTCGAGTACAACGGCTTTGAACGTCAATGGATCACTCACGCCTTCCGATGGCCGCGGTGTTAAGTTCCCGGCCATTGCTGTTCCAACCGGTGGCGTAATGTCCACTTCTGCGGCACCGACTAAAAGTTTGGTTGTCATGTTCGTTTGATTGTTAAGACTACTTATTATTTCTGATTGATTATTACACGCACGAAATGCCCCTTGCTCACTGACAGGACGCGAAACTCCGCGCCGGCCGTGCCCAGCCGATATTCCACCTTGGCCACACCGCTCTGGCCCAACAGTTCCGGTTGTGCGTCTGGTTGCACCCAAATCTGAAAATGCCGCGTCACCACATACCCCGGCACAATCAACGTCCCGGCGCGCGGCAATTGCGGTGCGGCAACTCGCTGCTTGAGAATCTCCGGCACGAAAATGTCATCGGCATTGATCAGGTCCGGTGAATCAGTGGTATAGCCGTGCCGCCACCGGTACTTGTCGGACTGGCGGCTCCGCTGCGGAATGCAGTTGCGGTGACCGGCTTGGATGAAATCTTCGTCCATAAAACCGGGGCACGCCGTCTCTTTCTCATCCCAAAAAATGTGGAACCGCGTCTGCGCGTTGTTGCCGGCTGCTTGGGTAAAGTTGCGCGCGGCGTAGGCAGCAGGTTGTTGACGTGGTGTCCCACCGACTGACGCGACCAAAATCTGATTACAATCCGGTCGCCCTTTGGCGCGATAGAACTCCGCATAATCCGGTATCCCAAAGAAACTCGCCGCCACGCGAAACGTGTCAGGAAACCGCACAAAACAGGCGAATGTATTGCCGCCCCCGCCGCTGTAGCCGATGACGTTGAGGTTCGTCGCGTCCACTTGCCGGGCGAACTGCCGGCAACAGACCTGCACCGCATCGTACACGTCCATCACATCCAGCCCGCAACTGTCGAACTGACCGGCTGAGCCGCCGCGCCCGCGAATATCTGGCGCAACCGCAAAAAGGCCGCGCGCGGCCAACCTCAGAATATCTGACCGGCAATGTTCTCTTTTACCGCTGTAGCCGTGCAGAACGACAATCAGCGGAAGTTTTCGCTGTGCTGGTTTGAAGCACACATCGAACAGCAACGGGTTCGTCCCATCAACACTACTGGTGTGTCGCAGGGTTTCTAGATGCATTGAGACCTCGATTAAACTTCGGCGATCTTTACCACGCGCCGTTCATTAGCGGACTTGATCGCGGCGAATGCAATTCGTGTCGCGCGAATCGCATCGTCTACGCCGCAAACTTGCGGTCCGTCGCCGTTAATCTCATCCACGAATGTATCAATCTGATGTGCCCAGCCCTTATCCGGTTCGGGCCGAAGCACGAGGCTGGTGTCATTCTTCGCAACAGCTTCCCGGCAGGCCTCCGCGCGTTTTTGGAGCCAGCCACTCAGGCCGAGTTCTTTGCCAATTTCCGGAAACTGGTCGCGAATCATCGGAAACGTCTGCCGGGCCGGCACACCTTCGATGCCGGCAGTGCGGATCTCGAGCATGTGATCCACCACCACCGCGCCGCCGTTGCCAAACACCTCGTACAATTCTTTCGGGTAACCAAATGTGCCGTTGGCGCTCATGCTGATCGTCGCCATCGCGCCATTTGCGTACCGGATTACGACGCCGTGATTGAGCATCCCGGACTCCATCGCAATGACTTCGTCAGGCTCAGACGCCATGAACCAATTGCACACATCGGTGAAATGCGTCATCTCGAAAAGCATCGCGCCGTGCGGGGCTTGGACCTTGTCAAACACCCAGCCTTTCCAACTCCACCAATCATCGTTGATGCGCACCGACATCCCAGGGACACCGTCCTCGGCAAGGCGCGGCCGGTCGTTGCCTTCTCGGTCGAATCGCCAGAGACATGGCTGCGGCGCGGCCATGTGCTGCCGGAAGATTTTCTGGCCGGCAATCATTGCCGGCGAACTACGCCGGTTATGGCCGACACAAAATGGAATACCGGCCTGCTGGACAACATCGCGAATCTTGTACATCTCGGCGAGGGTGAGCGCCAACGGCTTCTCGCAATAGACTGGTTTCTTGAACTCCGCCGCAATCTCGATGACCTCGAGTCGGATTTTTTCGGTGGTCGCCAGACAAATCACATCCACCGCTGGGTCAGCAATCGCATCCCGGTAATCCTTCGTGGTGCGGACCGGCTTGAACTTCTCACGGACGAGATCGAGCGTGGTATCGGTGCGCGCGCAACAGACTTGGAGTTTCGCCTTAGACGAACGGACAATATTAGGTAGGTGAAACGACTGCGCGAACATCCCGCAGCCGACGACAGCAAAGTTGAGTGGCCGTTTCATTTAGTAACCCAGATCCCAGCGCGGTTTGATGTCGGCGGCGGCACCTTCCGAAACCCACACATCGGTTGGTAAAGTTTGCAGGATTGATTCCGGCACGTGCGGCGTAACCGGACCGTGCAACACCAATCGGGTCGTAAGCCGTTGCCACGATTGGAATGACCCGCCAACGCTGATCGCGTGCATGTCGATCCGATGTTTCGCGGCGATGACTTCAGCCGGGCCGATGGTCGCGGCTTTCGGTGGCACGGCCGTCAGGTCGCCGCTCGCGCCAAAACAACCGTGCAACGAATTCTGCGCGATGGTGAACGGGCTGAGCGTGCAAATCCGCGGGCCAAAGGTCTTCCATTCCACCAAGCTCTTTGCGGCAAACTCCGGTGCGTCGGGCTCGATAAACGCCAAGTGCCCCGTCCATCCCGGCCCGGAATAGCAAATGTCCGCGCCACCAAGATCAGCGAGCATTTTGCCGTAATCCTTCAAGTTTCGGTCGGTGAAAATGTGAACCTGTTTTTCAGGTGGTCGCAGCTTCGGATTGAGCGTGGAGTAAAAGTATTTCTTGAACGCATGGCCGAAACCGAATTCCCACGATTCCGGCGCGATGCGGCCGCGCTCATCGGCGTACTCGTCCATATTGAACGTGTGAATGTGCCGGCAGCTCACCCGGTGCTTGTTGAGTAACGCCGTGACCTTGACATAATTCGGCCACGGATTTGGCATGATCATCACCAATTGCCGGTCCTCGTCCGCCGCCTGCTTGATCCGCTGAAAAATGTCGTTGATCCACTTCTGCTCAAACTTTGCGTCCGGCACCACTTGAATCCGGAAAGCCGGGTTCCAATGCTTCGTGATGTCCTTGCGCTTGATGCCGCGCACGCGCTCGACCGCGCCAGTACAACGGAACGGCACAAACTTTGCCGGACTGAACTTAAACTTTTTCATAAATACATTCTCCTCCCACCCAAGTTTTTAATGGTTCCAAATTTTCGTCCCACAACACCAAATCTGCGTCGGCGCCCACCGCCATTCGTCCCTTACCGGCCAAACCAGCCAGTCGCGCCGGATTCAACGTGCCCATCGCCCAGACCTGTTCCGCCGGCAAGTCGAGCCAGCGAAGCAGATTGCGAATGCCGGCGTTCATCGTCAACGCGCTGCCGGCGAGAAATCCTTGCGTCTCATGCCGGGCCGCGTCGCCGGCAGCTACACGCACCCGGTAACCCCATGGCGTCTCGTGAATCCCGGGCGTCAAACCGGCACCGATGTTGGAATCGCTAATGAGCACAATCCCGGCCCAGCCTTTCGCCGCCAATGCCGCCTTGATTGCGACCGGATGGACGTGTACGCCATCGGCAATAAAATCCACACTCGCACGCCGGTCGGCCAGAATCGCTTCGACAGCACCCACCGGTCGGACACCAGGCTCGGTCTCCACCGGCACCGGGAAGACATCATAAAAATGCGTTGCGTGCTGCGCCCCGGCCGCGATGGCGGCTTCGGTCTGATCGACACTGGCGCGCGTGTGCGTCATGAATACTGAAATCCCGGTTTCGCGGAGCCGTTGGATTACCGACACGATATTCGGCGTTTCCGGACTGATCGACATTGCACGAACCCGCTGCCGGCAGGCGGCGAGCAGTTCGGCCAGCAACCCGAGGTCTCCAGGCATTGTGTGCGCGCCGGCACCAGCCAGCGCGAGAAATGGGCCTTCGAGGTGGAAGCCCGGCAATGACGTTTTTTCCAGCGCACCGGCTAGCGCGTCGAGTTCGGAAAGTTTGCTCCGGGTCAGCGCGGCATACAACGTCGGCAACACAGATGTCGTGCCATACCGGGCGAGCGCCATCGCACCGGCTTGTAACGCGGCCGGGCCGGCTTCGTAAATGTGGCGTTCGATACCGTGAGTGTGCACATCAATTAATCCCGGCGTAAGTAGCGGCACCTTACCGGCGACGGGATGAAAATCTACTGCCGTAATCTTGCCACCGGCGAGACGGAGTGAGCCGGTCGCGATTTTCTCGCCCGGCACTACCAGTCGAACATTGTCAATGCGCGTGGTGGTCATCGGTGCGACTTGGCGGAAGTCCAGCGCTTCGCGGAGGCGAGGAGCTCTTCAGCTTCCGCGATGGTTTCGCAACAATAGGAAACATCCAGCATCAGCAGCCGCGGGTCAAGCGCGCGGCAAAGCGGCTCGACCTGATCTTTATTAACTTCAATGTGCACGATGCGGCCAGCTTCTTGAATTTTCCGGTAAAGCGCAAGATGTTCGATACCGTTGAGCGGTTCGCACGGGCGCGGGACGTATTGCACCACTTTCAGGTACGGCAGCGACAGCAGACGCGGCAGATGTTGAACTGCGTCACCGCCATCCAAGTGATACCACATCGGGCCGCACGTCTGGCTCCACAGGTCCAATTCCGGAATCACAAACTGCTCGAAATGCTCCGGCGATAACATGCAGGAAACATCAGATTGCGTGCCTATGTATGGAACCGGTGCCCAGAACGGCATCCAGCCGGCATTGCCATACCACAAATCGTGCTGCGCTTGGACGCGGCGACTCAACTCCTGCCGGGCTTGAATCAACTCGCGGGTTCCGTCGGTGATGGCCTGCAAAATCCAGTCGGGCTGATCCATGAGCGCGTATAAAAATTCCTGCGTACCCATGTGCATCGAGAGCAAATCGTGCACCGGCAAGATTGCCGGTGACCCCAGAAGGAAATCATCTTTACCGGCGGCTTTGGCCATCGCCATGAATAATCGTTCGTGCCGCTGCACCCACGGGTCGGCGGGATTGTGGTGGAACGGATGCGGTTTTTCGAAATCAACCGGAAACTGCTCAAACCAGATCGTCCGGTTATCGAAATGCGGTCGACCACCTAGTGAGATGAGCCAACCAGCCATCACCAAATATGATGGGATCGCCTCGCCACCCCACCAAGTCTCCTCGATTTTGCTCAACGCATTGCCCACAACCCAATCCGGATCTAGCCATTGCGCTTCGGCGGTAGGCGGAGCAGTCGCCCCCCATTGCTTCTTGTCATATTTATCCGCCGGCTTTTCAAACGTTTGTCGCTGGCGAGACACGGTGACAGCAATGCACGGTCGGTCGGTCGGCTTGCCTTCCCACAATGCGGTCAATCGTTCCTGCGTCTCCGCCCAATTTGATTTGTATTTCATACAACTGCGTTTTCGCGAATCACTGTTTTGTACCAACCGGCACTGCGTTTGGCACGGCGCACGCCGGTCTTGTGATTGACGTGATACAACCCCAAACCTTTCGTGTAGCCGCTAGCCCATTCAAAGTTGTCGAG
>JBAXAT010000100.1:0-6411 GCA_037142335.1 Verrucomicrobiota bacterium
GGTTTGTATTTGAGGATACAGCTAAGTCACTGAAACTCGATAGTTTTGTTTGTAACAAATCGCGGTCATATCGTCAACTCGCTGCAAATCCAGTCTTTCATTGGTTATTTACGCATTACTTTGACAGCAGGTGTGGCAGCCAGGTCGTCAACGGCGGGACATATGTGATGAGCAACACACCGATAAACTGGACACCCAACATCGGCAACACTGCGCGCATCACTTCAATCATCGGCTTGTTAAACCGGTAGGACGCAAACAGTAGATTCAAACCAACCGGCGGCGCAAGAAATCCAAGCTCCATATTCGCCAGAAAAATTATTCCGAGGTGAATCGGGTCAATTCCAAACGCTTTCCCGAGCGGCACGAGCAATGGCACAACAACGATAATGGCAGCGTAGATTTCCACCAAGCCACCCACAAGAATCAAAATTACATTCAGCCCGATTAAGAACAACCACTTCGAGTGGATTGCGCCAGTCACCCACGCAACGGCCTGATCAGGCACCTGCGCATCCACTAAATATTGCGTGAAGCCCAGCGCCACGCCGAGAATTAGCAGCACTCCACCGACAATCCGACCGCAATCCGTCACGACACCTGGGACATCCTTGAATAATTTCAAGTCCCGATACACAAAAGTTTCCACAGTGAAGGCATACATCGCCGTTACCGCTGCCGCCTCGACCGGTGTCGCGAACCCGCCAAACAATGCCACCAACGCCACTACCGGCAGGAGCAATTCCCACTTTGCCGACCAAACCGCACGCCAAGCTTCCCGTCCATCAAAACGCCGGCGTTCCTCAGTAATCTTCGGACCGGCCGCCACACCCCACCAAATTGCGAGCGCAACCATCACAAATCCCGGAATAATTCCGCCGAGGAACATTTGTTCGATAGAAATTTGCGCCTTGGCCTGCGACGCGATGATCGCGTAAAGAATCAACGGCAAACAGGGCGGAAACAAGATGCCGAGCGACCCGGCACCGGTCAGCAATCCGAGCGCAGTCCGCTCCCGGTACTTCGCCGCAATGAGCACCGGCATGAGGACACCGCCAAGCGCGAGAATCGTCACACCCGAACCGCCGGTAAACGATGTAAAAAACGCGCAGACCAACGCCGTTACAATCGCCGGGCCACCGCGAATCTGGCCGAATAAACTATTAAAAACGCGCACCAGCCGTTGCGATGCACCGCCTTCCGCTAGAAAATAGCCCGCCAAAGTGAACAGTGGAATCGTCGGCAATGATGGATTTGTAACTAGGCTATAATGCGTGAGCGGCACTGCCGCAATCGAGACGCCTTCGCCCCAAAATAAAATCAACGCCGCCCCGCCGAGCGTTGTGAAGACCGGTGCGCCAAGAACCGTCGCCACCAGCAGCAGACCAAGCGCCGGCCACTTCATTTTCTCAGGCGAAACCGGGACCCAGAGCGCAATGGCAACGAACACCGCGATTAGCACGAACGCCACCATCCGACCGCGCCACGTTTTTGCGGCGTGCCACCACAAGCGCACGGCAATGACTCCAAAGCCGACCGGCAACAGCATTTGCACGTACCACGACCGAATCCCGAAGGCGACAATGTCGGCCGAGTGCCGCATATCATTTACAAAAATCACACTTGCCACACATAGGAACGCGGTAATTACTGCGGCAAACGCCTGACTGAACACGACCATTGCCGTTTTTACGCGGCCGTGGACAACACTAGTGAGTACCGACAAGGCGATCAGTTGGCAATCGCGAGCCGCTATCGCACCACCAAGCACGCCGACGATGAGCGTGAATTGCTGAATAATTAACGGCGCGCCGGCAATCCCGGCATGGTGAGTCTTGCGCAGGACGATTTCTAGAACCGGCAGCAACATCATTAAGAACAACACGATGGTCACGCCGATATTTTCAGTATCGCGCAAGCCACGGCGCCAGCCGGTTACAACCGGCGGTACGCTAATTTCAGCGCTCATGGAGTTTTTACTGCGCGGTATTCAGCCAGAAGCTGCATAACCTCGTCGAACATTTCCGCCGGCACCAATCCGCCACGGATCTTTGGATAGGTACTCGCAGCAAGTTTACGCCACTCGATTTCAGCCTCAGGAGTCAATGTATAGACTGTCAGCCCACGCTTCTGCATGGCGGCAACTGATTCGGTCATTTCTTTGCGGGCTTGGGCCCGAATATCGTTGCCGGCCTTCTCGGCCGATTCGCGTAATGCCGCTTGTGTTTCTGACGGCAACTTGTCCCAGACTTTCCGGGAAACAACGCACGCTCCACTGAGTGGCGCCCAATTCAAATCCAACATATTTTGAGCCGTGTCGTAAATCTGCCCCGCTAACGCAAAAAATGGCGGTAACGGAATCGCGTCAATCAACCGATTCTTCAGGCCAATAACGATATCTGCAGTTTCCAGTGGCACCGCTTGAAAACCAACCGCTGTGATAATTTCGAGGCTCTTGCTCTCACCGGCCCAGACGAACAGCTTTTGTTTCTTTAAATCGTCCGGAAATAGCACCGGCCGCCGCGAGAAGCATTTCACCCACCCGGCATCCGTCCAAAACAACACCACAAATCCCTTATCAGCGAGCCGGCGCTCGAGTTTTTGGCGAACCTTTTCACGGACATAATCCACTTCATCAAGCGTCCGGTACACTAGCGGCATTGTCTGTAATGCCGTGACTGAATTATCAATCTTTGCCAATCCCACACTGGTAATCAAGGCGGCTTGCAATTGACCAATCAGCATCCGGTTCACCATATCCACTTCGCCGCCTAGCGTGCCGTCGGTATACAGACTTAATTTGACCCCACCACCGGGTGCTTGGCGCCATTGCTCTGCCATCAGCTTCAGACTTTGGTGCGGCGACGAATCCTTCGGCACCAATGTCCCGAGCTTGATTTTCACCGGCGCATCCGCCGCGAATATTCCACTAGCCAGCGTCAATCCCACCGCGACTATGAGCAATCGTTTCATGAAATTATTCCGCAAACAATTCATCCGTTTTCGCCAACAACCAGCGCGCCCGACGCTGCATCACCAAATTTGCCAACCGCGCTTCCGGCACCGCGTCCGCCTTCACCGCCAACGCCTGCTGCAAAAGCTTCGTGAACTCTGCGCGCTGCTGTTGCTGCACACAAACCGCCTCCGCATATGTCACAAACGGCCCTGCCAACTTACCGGCGCTGATGACCACCGCCCGGTCGAAATGTTGCCGGGCCCGCGCCTGCGCCTCCGCTGGTTTCGCTCCCGGCCGCGCCATCTCGTAATTGATTAGGAATGAATGAATCGCCCCACGCTCAAAAGTTTCATCCAGCGTCAGCGCCCGTTCCATCAACGCCGCCATCTTGCCGGCATCCGCCACGATCTCCGGCCGGTCTTTCGAGTCGGCAATCGCCGCGCCCCACGCCGCCGCCGTCCAATATAACACCGGCACATCCTGAACTGTTGTCAGCTTCAGTGCCGTGACTGGATCTTTGCGTAAATCAGGATACTCCAACTCCAAACAGCGCAGACCGTAATCTCGCGCTCGCAAAAACAACCGCCGCGCCCGGTCCCGCAACGCCTTTGCCGCCGCGACATCTTTCTCCTCCATCTCATCCGCGTCCTGCTGCACAAACGCGTAGGCGTACTGCGTGAAGCCGGTTGCCAACGACAGCAGCAAGCCGCGATGCCGGGGACTTTCCGCCAGCAAACTTTCCTGCAACTTCAATCCGAACGGGACCGCTTGCCGGACCAATTCCGGATCATCATCGGACGCAAACACGCCGCCACCACCGGCCAGCGCATTGCCAACTTGGTTGACGGCCATGCGCCTGACCGAACAGCCGCACAACACAATCATACTGGCAAGAATAACTGGGATGATTTTCACTCGGTCGGCCTTATCGCATGTTGCCGGGCTGAAAACAAGTCACTTTGCCGTGGCCGGCTTCACGCCGGCTTTTTTCATCGCCAGCTTCAACGCCTCGCCAAACCGGTCCAACTGTTCCGTGGTGTGCAACGCCGTCATGGCCACGCGCAGCATATCCTTGCCGGGCGGCACGCCGGGGGCAATCGACATCACCGTGAAAAAGCCGGCTTCCCACAACGCCTTCCACATCCAGTAACATTTTTCCTTGTCGCCAATCACGATGGGAATTGCCGGCGTGGTGCTTTGCCAATAGTCCAAGCCCAAGTTGTCGAGAATGCCGCACAGATGCCGGTGATTGGCCCAGAGTTTTTCGCGGTGCTCCGGTTCGGTTTGCAGGATTTGGAGCGCCGCCTGCGCGCTGGCGGCGGCCACCGGGCTGATGGCCGCGCTGAAAATGATCTGCCGGGAACTGCTCCGCAAATAATCGATTACCGCCCGACTGCCGGCCACAAACCCGCCGGTGCTGGCCAGTGATTTGGAAAAGCTGCCGGCAATCACGTCCACCCGCTTCGTCACACCCAACTCATCGCACACGCCCCGGCCGTCCCGACCAAGCACACCTAATCCATGCGCATCGTCCACCACCACCGCCGCCCCGTACTGCTCCGCCAAGTCGCAGAGCCGCGGCAATGCCGCAATGTGCCCTTCCATCGAATACACGCCATCCACCACAATCGCTTTCGCCGCCTGCGGATCGAGCTGTGCGAACAATTCCGCCAGCGAATCCATGTCATTATGCGCAAACCGCTCGATCTTCGCCCCGCTCAGCAGCGCGCCGTCCCACAATGACGAATGAATGCTCGGGTCCACGATCAACGTATCGCCCCGGCGCACCAGCGACGACAGACTGCACGCGCACGCGAGGTAACCGGCCACGAGCACGTGACACGCCTCCACACCGAGAAATGCCGCCAACGCCTCTTCCAATTCAATATGATAGGCGCGGGTGCCGTTCGCCAAGCGCGACCCGCAGGCGCTCGCGCCCCAGTGGTCGAGCGCCTGATGCGCCGCTGTAATCACTTTCGGATGCCGGGCCAAACCGAGATATTCGTTGCTGGACATCATCACCATCGGCCGGCCGGCCACAACGATATTCACGCCGTTGGCCGCCGTCACGTTTTGGTAATACGGCTGATACTTCAACCGGAGCTTGGTATTGATGTCGGACTTGCAGCGTTCAATGATGGCTTTACGTACAGACATGCAAGCGCGCAGATTAGTGGAACACCCCCAGTCCGTCAAGCCGCACCGCCGGCAGTCCCGCCCGTCCTTGTCATCCTCTTGCTTTGTCATCCCGAGCTTGTCGAGAGCCGAGTCCGACGAGACGCGGTTCTCCGCAAATCTACCCACCTGCAAGGAGGCTTGTCAAAAGCTGGCGGCTGCACTACATGTTGCCAGCTTATGAATACCGGCTTTCAAGAATTTACTGACAAGTGGCAGGCGAATGCGCAACTGGCTTGGGACACCATCGCCATGAAACCCACGCGCGGCATTGCCACGGGAGGCTTCCAGACGATGCAGTGGTCGCAGTTGGAGGAGTTGTCCGGGAATCCGCCGGGCAGCTACCCGAAGGAACCGGTCCGGGTGTACCGGGAGTTCATGCTCAAGTCCGGCGCTTGTTGCATCGACCAATGGATTCCGGACAATCCGTTGACGATGGAAGATCAAGGCTACACCGATGACACCAAACGCAGCGCGACCGGCGGGGCCGAGGAAATCGTTTGCGACGGGATGCCGATTGATTCGCCGGAAGCGGTCGTGGCGCACATGGAACAGTATCTCTTTCCGTTTTGGCAACGCCGGCAACAGGAGCTTGAGAAAGATGGCGAGGCGTTTGTCAGGAAACTGATCGCCAATGAAGTCGGCGTGCAGCGGCTCTTTGGAACGAACATGTTGAAGGGACCGTATTTTTTCGATTTCCCGATGTTTCAGTATTACCAGTACGGCTACCAGAATTATTTCATGGCCTACGGACTTTATCCGGAAGTCATCGAACGCAGCTTCAAGATTGCCGGCGATTATTCCGCCGTGTACAACCGGCTCGCCGCGCGTGCCATCATCGAAGGCGGTCTGCCGCGCCTGATTCGCCTCGACCATGACATGGCCGATTCACGCGGGATGCTGGTGGATGTGCGGTCGCTCGATAAACTTTGGTTCCCGCATTTTGTGCGCGCGATCCAGCCGTTCCTCGACGCCGGCATCCGGCTAATCTGGCATTGCGACGGCAATCTGATGGACATGGTGCCGCGCCTGCTGGAAGTCGGCCTCAGCGGATTCCAAGGTTTTCAATATGAAGACGGCATGGACTATGAGCGCATCTGCAAGATGAAGGATCGCAACGGTAACTCATTGTTCATCGTCGGCGGCGTCTCGGTCACGCGCACCTTGCCGCTCGGCAAGCCGGCGGATGTGATGCGCGAGTTGCGCTGGCTGGTGGAGAACGGCCCACCGGTCGGGCTCATGTTGGGCTGCAGCAGTTCCATCGCACCCGGTGTGCCAAC